>CAWUMD010000093.1:0-9322 GCA_963923365.1 uncultured bacterium | reverse complement strand
TTCCTGCCCTAGAAACCGGGCAGGGGAGGCAGTCTCTGCCTCCCCCTCGGGAACCTAATCGTTGTTGCTGAAACGCTGCCGCAGCCAGCCGATGCCACCGCTAACCAGGGCCCCGGCCATCAGCAGGCCGATGGCAGGCTGGAAGACGCCTGGCCAGAGTTGATACCAGAGGTCCAGACCCAGGTTCAGTTCGAAGCTGCGCCCCACCAGGGCGGCGGCAAACCAGAAGAAGGCGGCGATCACGAAGAAGACGTCGGCGGTGAGCAGCCAGTTGAGGCCGCGCAGCAGGGCTTCCATCTAGCCTTCCTCGCCCAGCACCCAGGCCTTGACCCGAATCAGGGCGCTCCACTCGGGATTGCGCTGCAGACCGTCCTCGAAGCTGGTCACCAGATCCTCGCGCAGTTCCTGGGAGAAGAAGGCGATGCGGGAGGCGATGTCGACGTGCTCGCGCACCCCGGCCTTGCCGCTGTCGAGCAGGGCGATCGCCAGGTTCACCCGCGCCTGGGGATCCTGGGGGTTGAGTTTGACCGCCCGCTGGGCCGACTTGACCGCTTTGGCATTGTCTCCGGCGAGCAGCTGCAGCCAGGCCAGGCAGGTCCAGGCTGCACTGTTCTTTGGTGCCTTGTCGCAGACCTCCTTGAACAGGGGCAGCAGGGTGGCGGCATCCTCGCCTGCCTGGTAGCGATCAAGGCCGGTGGCAAACAGTTCTTCGGCGGTCTGGGTCATGGAACGGGGAAAAAGGCACTGTCCCTATCAAACCACTTTCGCCGGATGCTCAGGATGGCCCGCTGCCCTGGTGTGCCGGGCGATCGCCCCAGGATGGGCGCCAGTTCAGGGGCTGGCTGCGCAGGGCCACGATGGCGGCCATCAGTGCCAGCAGCTGCAGCATGGTCAGCAGCAGCCGACCGACGCTGAAGGAGGGTTGCCGTCGGCTGGGAATCAGGGCAGTCCTGCCACTGACGGGGGGCTTGCGATCGCGGGGCTTGGCCATGGACTCTCCTGCGGCACCCTCTCTGCGGACGGAGGAAATCCCGCCGGGTTCCCCCGATACTAGAGTGGCTTTGCGCAATGGGAGTGGAAACAGTGGCCCGATCAATCGAGCGGCTCCAGGGCGGGCTGGTGGTTTCCTGTCAGGCTCCGGCGGACTCGCCCCTGCGGGACCCCGCCTGCATTGCGGCGATGGCGGCGGCGGCGGTGATGCGTGGTGCGGTGGGTATCCGCCTGGACACGCCGGAGCATGTGGCGGCGGTGCGGGCCCGACTGCCGGAGATTCCGATCATCGGTCTCTGGAAGCAGGTGCTGCCGGTCAGTGACGTCTACATCACACCCCAGTACTGCCATGCCGAGGCGATCGCCGCCGCCGGGGCCGACATCATTGCCCTCGACTGCACCCTGCGGCCCCGTCCGGCGGGGGAGACCTTCCCCGAGATCATCCGCCGCATCCACGCCGACCTGAACTGTGCCGTGATGGCGGATATCGACAGCTTCGAGTCGGCCCAGGCGGCGGCCAGTGCCGGAGCGGATGTGGTCGGTACCACCCTCTACGGCTACACCGGTGAGACCCGCCACCTGACCCCACCGGGGTTCGACCTGCTGGCGCGGATGGTCAGCGAACTGCCGGTGCCCAGCATCTGCGAGGGGGGCATTGCCTCCGCTGCCGCTGCCCGGGAAGCCCTGGATCGGGGCGCGTACTCGGTGGTGGTAGGCACGGCGATCACCGGCATCGATCTGCAGGTGGAAGCCTACTGCCGGGCCCTGCAGGCCTAGGACATTTCCCGGATATCCCCGTTTCGGGAGCACCGGCCTGGGAAAATAAAACACTCAGGAACGCCAGAGAACGTCACCGTGAACTTCCAGACCGTCATCGCCACCCTCAACCAGTTCTGGGCCGAACGGGGCTGCCTGATTGCCCAGCCCTACGACACCGAGAAGGGCGCGGGAACGATGAGCCCCCACACTTTCCTGCGGGCGATCGGTCCGGAACCCTGGGCGGTGGCCTACGTCGAGCCCTGCCGCCGTCCCACCGATGGGCGCTACGGCGAGAACCCGAACCGCTACCAGCACTACTACCAGTACCAGGTGCTGATCAAACCCTCCCCGGACGAGATCCAGGAGATCTACCTCGACTCGCTGCGGGCCCTGGGCATCCGGCCCGAGGACCACGATATCCGCTTCGTCGAGGACAACTGGGAATCACCTACCCTCGGTGCCTGGGGGGTGGGCTGGGAGGTCTGGCTCGACGGCATGGAAGTGACCCAGTTCACTTATTTCCAGCAGTGCGGCGGCATCGACTGCAAGCCGGTTTCCATCGAAATCACCTACGGCCTGGAACGGCTGGTGATGTACCTGCAGAACGTCGATGCCTTCACCAAGATCCGGTGGACCGACACGGTCACCTACGGGGATGTGCACCTGCAGAGCGAAATCGAGCAGTGCCACTACAACTTCGAGGCCTCGACGCCGGATCTGCTGTTCCAGCTGTTCGGCCTCTACGAGCAGGAAGCCCAGCAGCTGATCGGGCGCGGGCTGGTGGCCCCGGCTCTGGACTTCGTGCTCAAGTGCTCCCACAGCTTCAACCTGCTGGATGCCCGCGGTCTGATCTCGGTGACCGAGCGCACCCGCTACATCGGCCGCATCCGCACCATGGCCCGTCAGGTGGCCAAGCTCTACCTCGACCAGCGGCAGGAGCTGGGCTTCCCGCTGCTCAAGGGAGAGGCGGTCCCCGCCTGAGTTCCCTGGGGAACACCCTCTGGCAGGGGAAAATAGGGAGTCCCGATCCACTTCGACCATGAAAGCCATCGCCGATTGGGTGACGCAACTGCTGCAACCCCAGGCTGACTTCTTCAGCAGCCTCAACCTGCCGGAGGTCGTGACCCACTGGGGTCACCCCTTCTTTATGTCCATCGTCGTGCTGGTGATGGGGACCTCCCTGGCCAGGTATGGCTTCGAGATCCGCACCAGCAGCGACGTGCCGACCAAGGCGGCCGCGATCAAGCTGCACAAGCGCACCGGCCCCTTCTTCACGCTGTTCATCAGCCTCGGTTTCCTGGGGGGGCTGCTCTCCCTGGTGATGCAGGGCAAGCCGATTATGGAGAGCCCCCACTTCTGGACCGGCTGTCTGGCGATCGCCATGGTGGCGGCCAACGGGGCCATCTCCTTCAGCAAGTTCCTGGGCGGTAAGCCGGGCATGCGCACGGTCCACGCCTACCTGGGGGTGGCGGCCCTGGGCCTGCTGCTGATCCACGGTCTGCTGGGGCTGCAATTGGGGCTGTCGATCTGACCATCCGCCCCTGATGCGTGCTGCAACGGCCCGATCGCCCCGGCGGTCGGGCCGTTGCCGTTGGGCACCGTAGAACCGTGCGCTGGGCTACGGCATGGATGCCCTGGTCTTTGTTGGCGGCTGCTACCTGCTTGGGCTGGCCCTGGCTCTGACGCCAATGGCCCGCTCGGGCTTTCCCCTGGGTCTGGCCCTCGGGCTGCTGCTGCCCCTGCTACGGGGAATGCTGCCCCAGGCCTGGCGACCGACCCGACGCACCCTCTGGTGGGGAGTCCTGCTGCTGGTGCTCGCCCAGCCCTGGTGGGCTTTTCGCACCCCTCACCCGGCGGGGGATGACATCAGTGGACTGCTGACGGGGGATCGGCCGCTGCGGGTGGAACTGGTAGGGGTGGTGCAGCCACCCCTGCGACGCCAGGGCGATCGCCTCGGTTTCGACCTTGACCTCGAGTCGGTCCGGCACCCCCCTGCCCGACGCGGCGGTCGGTTGGTTGTTAGCGGGACGCTCCGACCGGGTGCTGGGGATCTGGAACCGGGCGATCGCCTGCGGCTATCGGGCTGGTTGCGGCGACCTGCCCCGGCCCGTAATCCCGGCGAGTTCGACTCCGCGGCCTGGCTGGCGCGGCGGGGGGTATTCGCCCAACTGCGGGCTACGCACCTCGAGCGTCTCGGGCATGGACCCACAGATCCGTTCTGGCGGCTGGGGAAGCGGATTCGCGCTCCGATGGTGACGGCCCTGGGGGAGGAGCGGGGCTCGCTGCTGGCGGCGATCGCCCTGGGCAACGGGGTCGGTGATCCGCCCAGTGCCCTCAGGCAGCAATGGAGTCGGGTGGGTCTCAGCCATGCCCTGGCGGCCTCCGGCTTTCAGGTGGCGCTGCTGCTGGGCTTCAGCCTCAAGCTGACCGACGGCCGCCCCGCCTGGGTGCGCTTTGTCACCGGGACTGGCCTGATGGGTGCGCTGGTGCTGCTGGCGGGGCCGCAGCCGTCCCTGGTGCGGGCCCTGCTGATGGGTGAAGCCCAGCTCTGGGCGGCTCAGCGGGGGCAGCGCACCCGGCCGCTGCGGGTGCTGGCCCTGACGGGCCTGCTGATGCTGCTCTGGCAACCGGTCTGGCTGACGGACCTGGGCTTCCTGTTCAGTTTCCTGGCCACCTTCGGCCTGGTGGTGGCGGCGGACCCGATTCAGCAGCGCCTGGACTGGCTGCCGACCCCCCTGGCAGTGGCGATCGCCGTGCCCGCCGCGGCCACCCTCTGGACCCTGCCGCTGCAGTGGCAGGCCTTCGGGACCGTCTCGGTCTGGGCGATTCCGGTGAATGTGCTGGCCACCCTGCCCCTAACGGGGCTGAGTCTGCTCGGGTTCGCCAGTGGTGCCGCCAGTCTGGTCTGGGCTCCGCTGGGGCAGGGTCTGGCGCTGCTGGCGGGGCCCTTGCTCGGTCTGCTGCTGGGGCTGGTGGCGATCGCTGCATCTCTGCCCGGGGCTCAGTGGGTGCTGGGCGCCCTTCCCGTTTCCCAGGCACTGCTGGTCTACGGTCTGATGCTGATCTGCACCTGGCCTCCCCGGGGGCTGGGGCGATCGCCGCCAGTGGTTGCCCTGCTGCTGGTCCTGCTGCTGCCGGGGCTCTGGCAGGCCATGACCCTGACCCGCCTCAGCTGGCCTGACCTGCCCCGGGGGGCGGCGATGCTCGTGCAGGAACCGGGACGCACGGGGCTGGTGGCTCGGATGGATGCTGGGGAATGGCGCCAGTCCCTGCGCCCCTGGCTGCGGCAGCAGGGGATTCGTCAGCTGGACTGGGGGCTGATGCTGGACAGTCGCCCTGCCACGCTGACAGCCTGGGCAGAACTGCGGCAGGAGCTGGTCCTGCGTCAGTGGATCGGTCTCCCGACGGCGGAGCCGCTCCCGACAGGGGCGATCGCCCTGGAACCGGGCCAGCAGCTGATCTGGGAGCACAGTCAACTGGAAGCGCTGGATGCCAGCGGCAGTCGCTGGCGGTTCCGCTGGCGGGGAACCGACTGGACGTGGCGTTGCTCGCCAACGGCGGACGGGTCCGCCCCAGCAGGCGTTCCCCAACACCTCTGGCAGATGGGATCGGTTTCCTCTCTGGAACTGCCCTCCATCGCGGATGGGGTGATCACCAGTGCGCAATGTCCGGAGGTCTCCCCGCGGGGGTGGGTGTGTACCGGCGATCGCGGACCCCAGGTCTGGCATCCCGGGGGTCAGCTCGAGGCGATTGCCTCCGCCCCCTAGGCTGGCCCCAGCCGGAACCATCGGTGTAGAATCATTTGGCTACCGGGAGAGGTGGCAGAGTGGTTGAATGCGCCGCACTCGAAATGCGGTTTAGGGAAACCTAACGGGGGTTCGAATCCCCCCCTCTCCGTTTCCGATTGATCATTCCCGTAGGGTGTTCTCCCTGCGGCTGGCCTGTACGCCGATGAACCCTTAACCTCGGCTCAACCTGTCCATAACCTTGGCTGGCTACTGTCGATCCCCAGGTGACCTGCGGGGAAGCACAGTGAACGTATCCGACATCGTGGCTGCCTGGGCTGAGAGCGGTGATATCCGTAGCCTGTCGGCTGGTGAGGAGCTCTACCGGGCCGGAGATCCGGGGCTGACCATGTACGGTCTGCTGGAGGGCGAAGTCCTGCTGGAGCGTCCGGGAGTGAGTTCGGAGCTGCTGATTGCCGGAGACTGCTTCGGGGAGGGTGCTCTGGCCCAGTCGGACCATCAGCGGTTCTGTACAGCCCGGGCCCGGACGGATATCCGGGTGGCGGAAATGAGCCGGGAACACTTCTTTCTTGCACTGGAGAAGAGCCCGGTTTTCGGACTGATGCTGATTGCCAGTATGAGCCGCCGCCTGCGGTCTCTCAAGGGAGATCCGGGCTGAAGGCCGTCAATCGGTAGGGATTCTGCAATGTTGGCGGGCAGACAGGCGAACAGGAGACTCGCCGATTAAGGTGGGCTCGTTCTCCTCAGGATCAGTACCTATGACGCCCGCCCAGGAAACCAGCCAGATCACCCGTGAGGAACTGCTGGAGCGCACCCTGTTCTCCGCCCTGCAGAATCAGGTGGTCGAGGTGATAAATCGATGTCCGGAACTCAGCTATCAGGCATCCTGGGGGGATGAGGTCGCCATCGATCTGCTGGTGCTGCAGACGCTCTATGCCACGGATCCGGACCTGTTGGAATTACAGGGAGAAGCAGTGGTCGGGCCCTCCGAGGAATACAGTGCGCTGGACCCCCGTCGGGTGCTGCTGGAGGACCTGCGCCTCTACGTGGGCACCTGCGCCGTGATGGAGTTTGGTGACAGCGAGGAAGAGGACTATTTCGATGACGAGGATCCGGAGGAGTAAGGCCCTGATGGAGAGAGGAATATGCTGAACTGACAGCATTCTTCAGGGAATCTCTGCCCAGGAGATGTTGTTGTCTGATTCACTGAACTGCTATTTTCGAAGTGAAATCAGAATTCAGATGCAGTCAGATGACGGACTCTTCCACTCCCCTGACGGGTAAAGAACTGCTGGAGCGCGTTAAGGACCTCGGCAATCTTTCCAAGACGGATATGGTTCAGGCCTGCGGCTATGCCACGACGGCCAAGAACGGTAAGGTTCGCACCAACTTCACCGCCTTCTATGAAGCGCTGCTTGAGGCCAAGGGCCTCAGCTTCGGGGAGGAGCGTCCTGCCAAGGGACGTCAGGCCTCCTTCAAGGTGAAGGTGCAGGGCAACGGCAACCTGCTGATTGGGGCTGCCTACACCAAGAAACTCAACCTTGAGCCCGGTGCCGAGTTTGAAATCAAGCTGGGTCGCAAGAAGATCAGCCTGATTCCGGTCGGCAGCGTTGATGAGGATGACGACACAGATGAGGCGGCCTGATCTGCTTTTGAGCTAAGCCGGTCGAGGGGCATTTCTCCAGGGAAATGCCCCTCGACTGTTTTCAGGAGGTAGCGCTCCTCAGCGTCGACAGCGATCGCCGGTACAACGTCGCTGCTCAGCGAGACTATCCAGGGATGGCCGACCGGTGAGAGGGAGCCGAATCGCCGCCCAGAACGCGTACAGACGATCGACCAGGGGGCGAATCAGGGGCCACTCGGTCGGTGCATAGATCCAGCCGAGGCCAACAGCCTGATAGAGGCGGCGAAAGACCTCCATATCCTGGAGAATGGTGCCATCGGCGGCGATCGCATGGATGCGTCCCATCGCCTGCTCAAAACTGATATCGGCATGGGCCGACGGATCGTAATCCGGGCTGGCAATGTCGACAAAGTCAATGCGACCCTGTCCGCGATCGCGGCGCCTCAGGACGTTCACCTCCCGTCGGCAGAGGGGGCAATCGCCGTCAAAAAGAAGCTGATACTGCCAGGTGGGTGCGGTCATGGCCGATTCGCGGAATCATGGGTATCCGTACCCTAGCGAACCCGGGCTGTGCAGCGGATTCTTGGTCTTGATCCCGGGCTGGCGATCGTCGGATTCGGTGCCCTGGAATGGGATGGGCAACCCGGCAGCCATCCGGCACTCCTGGATTTCGGAATTATCGAGACACCCAAACAGTCGGAAATCGGCTCACGACTGCAGACTATTCATGACGATCTGCACCAGCTGATCGATCTGGTGCAGCCGACCCTGGTGGCGGTGGAGAAGCTGTTCTTCTACCGCATGGGCAATACGATCGCCGTCGCCCAGGCCCGTGGGGTGCTGGTGCTGGTCCTGGCCCAGCGCAGTCTGCCCTATATCGAGTTCACTCCGGCCCAGGTGAAGCAGGCGCTGACCGGTTACGGCAACGCGGGTAAGGCGGAGGTGCAGGCCGCCGTGCAGCGGGAACTGAATCTGGAGCGGATTCCCCGGCCTGACGATGCGGCAGATGCGGTGGCCCTGGCGCTGACGGCCTGGTATCAGCGGTAGCGGGCGCTGCCCATCAGCGGGGTAGGGTGGCGGTAATCAGGCCCCCCAGGAGTCCGGCCAGGGGAATCACCTGCCAGGAGGGTACTCCCTGACCCAGGGCCAGACCACTGGCCAGCAGCAGCCCCAGCTGGGTCAGCAGTCGGGGCGGATCGCTCCAGATCAGGTTGGCCTGAGCCAGCTGCAGAGTGGCGGCAGCGATCGCCCCGGGAACGACGGCCGTCACACCCCGCAGGGCTGTGGCTACCCAGATCTGTTGCCGCAGACGAGCGAGCAGTGGGGCGCCGAGCAGGATGAAGGCGAAGGAGGGCAGATAGATGCCCAGGGTGGCGACGAGGGCCCCGATCAGTCCGGCGGTGCCGTAGCCGATGAAGGTGGCGGTCATGGTCACCGGGCCGGGGGTGAGCTGACCGAGGGCAACCCCATCCAGGAACTCCTGACTGGTCAGCCAGCCGTAGTCATGGACCACGGCCCGCTGCATCAGGGGAACCAGCACCAACCCGCCGCCGAACACCAGGCTACCGGTGCGCAGGCAGAAGCCGAATAGTGGCCAGAGGTCTGGATGGGTGACCGATCCGAGCACGAAGCCACTGCTGACCGGCAGCCAGGCGCCGCTGGGCAGGCGCACCCCGGCGATCGTCAGGGTCACCAGTCCCGCCAGCAGAAACTGCAGGGGAATCGCCAGGACCTGGGTCACGGTGAGGAGCAGAGCGGCCAGGGCGATCGCCCGTTCCGGCCACTGTGTCAGGCCTTTGCGGGCCTGACGCCAGCAGAACAGGGCCAGGACCGCCAGGACTGCCGGTTGCAGACCGAAGAGGATTCCCTGCAGCTGGGGCAGGCTGCGGAAGCGGAAGTAGAGGGCCGAGCCGATCAGCATCAGTACCAGGGCAGGTAGGAGAAAGGCCAGCCCTGAGATCAGCCCGCCCCACCACCCAGCCTGGCGCCAGCCCAGCCAGATTGCCATCTGGGTGGAGGCGGGGCCGGGCAGCAGTTCGCAGAAGGCCTGCCCCTCGCGGAAGTCGGCATCGTTCAGCCACTGGCGCTGGTGAACCGCCAGTTCATGCTGCAGGGCCAGGTGGGCCTGGGGGCCGCCGAAGCCCAGGGCTCCCAGTCGCAGAAAGTCGCTCCAGAGCTGGATCAGGGGTGGGCGGGTCATGGC
>CAWUMD010000092.1:0-9487 GCA_963923365.1 uncultured bacterium | reverse complement strand
CGAGTGGTTCGCCCTGCCCCAGTCGCCCCAGCTGTTCAAGCAGCTGCTGATGGTGAGCGGCTTCGATCGCTATTACCAGATCGCCCGCTGCTTCCGGGATGAGGACCTGCGCGCCGATCGTCAGCCGGAATTCACCCAGCTGGACATGGAGATGAGCTTCATGTCCCAGGACGAGATCATCGACCTGAACGAACGGCTGATCTGCCGCATCTTCAGCGCCGTCAAGGGGATCGAGCTGCCCCGCCCCTTCCCCCGCCTCAGCTACGCCGAGGCCATGGACCGCTACGGCAGCGATCGCCCCGACACCCGCTTCGGCCTGGAGCTGGTGGACGTCTCCGACGTCGTCGCCGACATGGGCTTCAAGGTATTCAGCGGTGCCGTCAAGGCGGGCGGCAAGGTGAAGGTGCTGCCGGTGCCCGGCGGTAACGACCTGATTTCCAACGTCCGCATCAAGCCGGGCGGCGACATCTTCAAGGAGGCCACCGAGGCCGGAGCCGCCGGTCTGGCCTACATCCGCGTCCGGGAGAACGGCGAGATCGACACCATCGGGGCGATCAAGGACAACCTCACCGACGCCATGAAGGACGAGATCCTGCGGCGCACCGGTGCCGAGGCCGGGACCCTGCTGCTGTTCGGTGCCAGCACCACCGAGATCGTCAACAAGTCCCTGGATCGGGTGCGGCTTTACATCGGTCGGGAGCTGGGTCTGATCGATCCGGATCAGCTCAACTTCCTCTGGGTGGTCGACTTCCCGATGTTCGAGTGGAACGCCGACGAGAAGCGCCTCGAAGCCCTGCACCACCCCTTCACCGCCCCCAAACCCGAGGACATGGGCGACCTCAAGACCGCCCGCGCCCAGGCCTACGATCTGGTGCTCAACGGTCTGGAAATCGGCGGCGGCAGCCTGCGCATCTACCAGCGGGATATCCAGGAGCAGGTGTTCGAAGCCATCGGTCTCGCCCCCGAGGAGGCCCTGGAGAAGTTCGGCTTCCTGCTCGAAGCCTTCGACTTCGGCACCCCGCCCCACGGCGGTCTGGCATTCGGGCTCGACCGGCTGGTGATGCTGATCACCGGCGAGGACTCAATCCGCGACACCATCGCCTTCCCCAAGACCCAGCAGGCCGCCTGTCTGCTCACCGACGCCCCCTCCGGCGTCGACCCCAAACAGCTGAAGGAACTGCAGGTAGCCTCCACCTACAAGCCCAAGAAACCGAGCGACGACGCCTGATTGCCCGACCGCAGATCCCGGCGGGGGTGCCCACTGACGGGATCTGCGGCCATACTTCAGGACAGTGTGTGCTGGGGCGGCTGCCGTGTACGGTCTGGTGAACAAGGCGATCCGGGATATGGTCTGCAGCGGGTTCGGCGAGGACACTTGGCAGCGGATTCGGGCCCGGGCGGAGGTAGTAGAGGATCGCTTCCTGAGCATGGAGTCCTACCCCGACGACCTCACCCACCGGCTGGTGCTGGCTGCCAGCCAGGAGCTGGGGCTCACCAGCGCCGAGATCATGGAGAAGTTCGGCGAGTACTGGGTGCGCTACACCGGCCAGGAGGGCTACGGCGAGATGATGGCCCTGGCCGGGGATACCCTGCCGGAATTCCTTGGCAACCTCGACGAGCTGCACGCCCGGGTCGGCGTCAGCTTCCCCCAGCTGCAGCCGCCCCAGTTCGACTGTGAGGCGGCAGATGAGCAGGAACTGACCCTGCACTACCACTCCCAGCGCCAGGGGCTGGCACCGATGGTGATCGGGCTGGTGCAGGGGTTGGGCGATCGCTTCGACACCGAGGTCGACGTCACCCAGACCGCCCACCGCGACGCGGGAGCCGACCACGACATCTTCCGGATCCGCTACCAGGAACATAGCCCCGGAGCTCAGAACTAGAGCGATGCAGCGCTGGCAGCCGAGTGCCGCAAGCTTCGACCGTCTCTTTCCGTTCCACCTGGTGCTGGATCGCGACTGTCGCCTGCAGCAGCTGGGCCCCTCCCTGGAGCGGATCCTGCCCGCTGATGCCCTCGGCTGTGCTCTGGAGGATCTGTTTCAGGTGCAGCGCCCCCGGTTGGAGCGGGTGGATTTCGCGACCCTGCTGGCCCGGCAGCAGTCCCTGGTGTTTCTGCGGGCGCGGCATTCCGGCCTGCAGCTGAAGGGGCAGATGCTGGCGGAGGCGGAGGTGCTGGTCTTCGTCGGCTCCCCCTGGGTCACGGACCTGGCGGAACTGCGGCCCCTGGGTCTGCACCTGCAGGACTTCGCGCTCCACGACCCGGTCAGCGACTACCTGGTGCTGCTGCAGACCAAGAACATCACCCTGGCGGAGCTGCGGCAGCTGAATGACGATCTGCAGCAGGCCCGGGACCTGGCCCTGGAGGCCAGTCGCAGCAAGAGCGAGTTCCTGGCCAACATGAGTCACGAAATCCGCACCCCCCTGAATGCGGTGATCGGCCTCACAGACGTGCTCGAGGAAACGCCCCTGGATGAGCAGCAGCGGCCGCTGGTGGAAACCATCCGCAGCAGCGGCGAGATCCTCCTGAACGTGATCAACGACATCCTCGACTTCTCAAAGGTGGAGGCCGGGCAACTGGTGCTCGAACAGCGCCCCTTCGATCCCCGGGTCTGCCTGGCGGAGAGTCTGGCGATGCTCGAACCCCAGGCGATCGCCAAGGGCCTCCAGCTCAGTGGCGAGGTCAGGGCTGCAGTGCCGGATCAGCTCCTGGGGGACAGCCTGCGCATCCGGCAGATCCTGCTCAATCTGATCGGCAACGCTGTCAAGTTCACCCCCCAGGGCGACATCACTGTGGAGCTGGGCGGCCAGGCCAGCACCGAGGGCTGGTCCCTGGAGGGCTGCGTGCGCGACACCGGCATCGGCATGACACCCGAGCAGGTGCAGAAGCTCTTTCAGCCGTTCCAGCAGGGCGATAGCTCCAACACCCGTCGTTTCGGCGGCACCGGCCTGGGTCTGGCCATCTGCCGCCGTCTCTGCAGCCTGATGGGGGGCAGCATCGAGGCTGAGAGCCGCATCGGGCAGGGGTCGACGTTCCGCTTCTGCCTGCAGCTGGGTAGGGTGAGCGAGGCAATGCCACACGGGTCAGGGCTGACCCCACCCCCCGGGACTCTGCCCACCGGTCGATCGCTGCACATCCTGCTGGCGGAGGACAATCCGGTCAACCAGCGGGTGATCCAGGCCCTGGTGGCCCGGCTCGACCACCGGCTGACCACGGTCCCCAACGGTCGGGAGGTACTGCGGTCCCTCGAGGGGCAGCAGTTTGATCTGGTGCTGATGGATGTGCAGATGCCGGAGATGGACGGACTGACCGCCACCCGGCTGCTGCGCCAACGCTACGGAGCTGCCCCCTACGTGATTGCGCTGACGGCCCGGGCCATGGATGGCGATCGCCAGGAGTGTCTGGCGGCGGGCATGGACGACTACCTCTGCAAACCACTGCGGCGGGAAGACCTACTGGCAGCCCTGGAACGCTACAGCCACCGCCGCACTCCAGCATCACCCTGAGCAGACGGCGGGGTCAGGCTGTTGCGACAATGGAGATTGTGACTTTTTCTGCTGCCCTTCCCAATCCCATGGCCCAGCTTCAGCCCAACGCCAGCTACAGCGTCGCAATCCGGTTTGCGGCCCCCGACAGTTCCGAAGTTCTGGCCCTGGTGATCGGGGGGATCGCCGTCACCGGCGGCAACGTCCAGCAGGTGACCCTGATCGGCCGGGACGGGGAACGGGTGATCCGGGAACTGACCGTGGATGCCGCCAGCGAGGAGCAGGCCCAGCGGATCATCGCCGTGGTCGCGGACACCGAGGAGGTGGAACTGCTCGAGTCCTACGACCGCACCTTCCGTCTGCACGCGGGCGGCAAGATCACCGTCGACCCGAAGCTGGCCTTCACCAGCCAGTCGGATCTGGCCATGGCCTACACCCCCGGGGTCGGTCGGGTCTGCAAGGCGATCGCCGCCGAACCGGAGCGGGTCTACGACCTGACGGTGAAGGGCAACATGGTGGCGATCGTCACCGACGGCAGTGCCGTGCTCGGCCTCGGCAACCTCGGCCCCGAGGGTGGTCTGCCGGTGATGGAGGGCAAGGCGATGCTGTTCAAGGCCTTCGGTGGCGTCGATGCCTTCCCGATCTGCCTCGCCACCCAGGACACCGATGAGATCGTCGAGACCGTGAAGCGGATTGCACCGGTGTTCGGCGGCGTCAACCTCGAGGACATCGCCGCCCCCCGCTGCTTCGAGATCGAAGCCCGCCTCAAGGAGGAACTGGACATCCCGGTCTTCCACGACGACCAGCACGGCACCGCCATCGTCACCCTGGCGGCCCTGGAGAACGCCCTGCGGCTGGTGGGCAAGCGGATGGCCGACATCCAGATTGTGATGAACGGCGCCGGGGCAGCCGGTCTGGCGGTAGCGACCCTGCTGCGGACTGCCGGAGCCACCCGGATCACCATCTGCGACTCCCGCGGGATCATCAGCCGCGATCGCACCGACCTCAACCCCCAGAAGCAGGCCTTCGCCATCGACCAGAAGGGCGGCCTCGAGGATGCGATCGTCGGCGCGGACGTGTTCATCGGCGTCAGTGCCCCCGGCGTCCTGACCCGGGAGATGGTGCTGTCGATGGCACCCAACCGGATCGTCTTCGCCATGGCCAACCCGATTCCGGAAATCCAGCCGGAGCTGGTGCTCAACGATGTCGCCGTCATGGCCACCGGCCGCAGCGACTACCCCAACCAGATCAACAACGTGCTGGCCTTCCCCGGCATCTTCAAGGGCGCCCTGGCCTGCCGCAGCCGCACCTTCAGCAGCGAAATGTTCCTGGCGGCAGCCCGGGCGATCGCCGATCTGGTCCCCGCCGCGGAGCTGAGTTCGACCCGGATCGTACCCAGCGCCTTCGATGAGCGGGTCGCCCCGGCGGTGTCCGCCGCCGTCGAAGCCGAAGCCCGCCGCCAGGGTCTGGCCCGGATCTAGGGCAGCAGCATCTCGACCGGGGCGGGAATCATCACCCCGCCCCGACTATCGAGGAACTGCACCAGCAGTAGGTAGGCGATGGCCAGACCCACTGAAATCACACCGGTGAGCACCGCCACAACTTTTCCGCGGTCCATGGGATCTCAGACCTATAAAGCTCTGATCCTACGTCAGCCCGCCGGTTGGCTGACCAGACGAGCGGGCTGCTGACGCAGCCACTGACCCGCCTGCCGGATGAAGCCCTGCAGCACCTGCTGCTGGCGTTCGCGGCCACTGACCTTGGCCAGAATCTCGGCCAGCAGGGGCTGGGCGGCCTCACTGGCGGGGTCGAGGTCGGGGTGAGTGCGGTAGAACTCCACCAGACTGAGGCCCGCCACCCGGGTCAGGTAGGCGACACTGACCGACTGCAGCGCTCCCCCGGCCAGGAAGGTGACGGCATGGCCCTTGAGCAGTCCAGCCAGGGCCTGACTGGTCCATTCCACCAGCCCCTGACGCAGCAGCAGTTCACCCAGACTGAGGGCGATCGCCTTGCCCTGCTCGAGATCGAGGGGGCGTCGATAGATAGCGTGCAGGTCGCTGACCATCTGGGCGTTCACCGCCACCGTGGCCAGCAGATCGAGCGAGGTCATCGGGCTGAGAAACACCGACCCGGCGGCCAGCCACTGGGCCCGTTCAATCTGACCCAGGGCCCGCTGGCGGCGCAGCTCGAACAGCTCCGCCTGCACCTGGCGCTCGGCCCGGGCGATCGCCCGATCCAGCGCCGCCCAGATCAGCTCCTGGGGCGAGCGCAGCTGCAGGTCCCGGGTCAGGGCCTGTCGCAGGTCCCCTAGGGTGTCCGGCCGGGTGGCGTCGACCCAGAAGATCCGCTCCGGCGGCAGGCGATCGCCCAGGTGGGCCTGCATCTGCTGCCGCTGGTGGGCCAGGGCCTCGGGGCTGAGCTGATCCGCCCCGGTCGCAATCAGGTAGAGCTCGGTCTCGGGGGCGATCGCCTCGAGGCAACGCAGCTCCGACGCCGTCAGTTCACCCCGGGTCACAAACAGCAGCACTTCCACCGCCAGCAGGGTCTCGGGCAGCTGGAAGCGCTCCTCGGCGGTCGCCCAGGACTGAAACAGCGCCTGGGTATCCTGGAGCGCCAGGGCACAGGGCGCCTGCCACCCCTGGGCCAGACTGCGCAGCAGACTGGTGCGCCCCCGACCCGCGGCGCCCACCACCGCCAGCCGCGGGGTTGTCCGCTCCAGCCCCGTCCGCAGGAGGCTGAGAGACTGCCGTTCTGCCTCAGTGGGCGCCGTCTGTCCAGCGTCCCGGCGTTCACGGTCGAGGCGATCCAGGGTCTGCTCCAGGCGCAGCAGCGACGCGTCGATCGCCTCCCGGCTCAGACTCGGGCGGGCCGGGGCGATCGCCAGACCGGTTTCGGGTCGACGCTGGCGCAGCAGCATCAGCAGGGCCAGACCGGCCACGCTCAGTCCCCCCAGACTGCCGATCAGATCAAACAGGTGCTGCAGCAGCCAGTAGCCGAAGACCAGGGAGGTGCTGCCCAGCAGCAGCGGTTTCCAGGAGGGGGGGGATTGCATGTTCGGCAGCGGGAAGAGACCAGGCCCCGACTGGGGTCTGGTTTATTCTACCGAGGCGGGGGACCGCTTCAGGGAGCCGGATCCGGCTCCAGGGCCAGTTGCCACTCCCGGTGCCGTCCGTTCCAGCGGGGTTGGGGGGCACCCCCGACCCGATAGGGACCCCAGTAGAGGCGCGAGCCATCCAGGGCGAAGGCGACAATCACATCCCCCCGCTGCACCGACAGCGCCCCCGTCGGCTGGGACAGCAGCAGTCCCTGACGCCCCATTTCCCGAGGGGCAAAATCCCAGTGCAGAGGGGGTCTGGGGGCACCACCCTCCACCTGCAGCACCAACCGCAGCGGGTGATCACTGCGGTTGACCACGCGCAGCGGCGCTGTCTCAGCCCCGCCGGGATCGCTGCTGACCCCCTCCAGAAATCGGGTCGGCAATGGCGGTGGCGGTTCGGGAGCCGGTTCCGTAGCAGGCTGGCCCTGCATCACGTCAGCCATCGACTGGAAGCCGAGGGAAGAATCACGCCCGCTGCAACCGCTCACCAGACCGGCCGAAAGCAGCAGCGACATCAGAACAGTCGCCGGAGCGACGGGGCGGGCCATGAGAAACGCGATGGGAACGGAAGGAGGCTCTATTCTGTCATGGGTCAGTGGTGCCATCGGCCCACCCCTCAGAGATTGCTTCGGGATCAGCGGAGGTCCGCAGCTATGCAGAGCACCCGGCTCTACCGGATTTTCGGTCAGGGGGGCGATCGCCTCGCCACCTGGTTCGGTCAGCCCTGGCGACTGCTGTCGCTGCAGATCATTGCCCTGCTGCTGGGCAACTGGCTGGGGGATGCGGTGTCGGCGATCTCCGGTCAGGCAGCGATCTGGGACCCGGCCCTGGCGATCGCCTTCACCCTGCTGGCGGAGTTGATTTCCTGGGCCTACTACCGGTCGAGACCGGCAGGCGATCGCCCGATCAGCCTGGTGCTGACCAACCTGCTCAAGCTGGGCTTCAGCTACGGCTTCATTCTGCAGGCATTCAAGCTGGGGTCATGAGTTCCCTGACCGATCTCTGGCATGCCCTGGTGGCCGATCCGCCCCGCCCTGTCGCCGGGGCGCCGGGGTTGGACTCGCCCCTCTGGCCTGACGACTGGGACCGGGAGCAGCGCTTCGATGTTGCCCGCGCATGGCTGCCATCAGCAGCACCGATGCTGATGGCTGAGTTCCCCCACCTGTTCCCCGGATCGGAGCTGGCCCTCGATACCCTGTTCCGGCTCTGGCTGCCCTGGGCGATCGCCCAGACCCGGAGTCCGCGGTCCGGTCCCCGGATCGTCGGTCTGCTCGGCGGCCAGGGCAGCGGCAAGACCACCTTCACCCGGGTCGTTTCCCGACTGCTGGAAAGCCAGGGCATTTGCTGTCTCGCCCTGTCCCTGGATGACCTCTACCTCAGCTGGGCCGAGCGGCGGCGATTGCAGCAGCAGGATCCGCGGCTGATCTGGCGCGGCCCCCCCGGCACCCATGATCTGGCGCTGGGGCAGGAACTGCTGGCCCAGTTCCGCCGGGGGGAGGCGATCGCTATGCCCCGTTTCGACAAGTCCCTGCACCAGGGTCAGGGCGATCGCCTGCCGCCCCACCCGCCCCGCGCTGCCGAACTGCTGCTGTTCGAGGGCTGGTTTGTGGGGGTACGGCCGCTGGCCACCGAGCCCGAATCATGGCCGGAGCCCATCGTCAGCGAAGCGGATCGGAGCTTCGCCCGCGACTGCCAGCACCGCCTCAGGGCCTACCTGCCGCTCTGGGCGCACCTGGATCAGCTGCTGGTGCTGCAACCGGAGGACTACCGCTGGAATCGCCTCTGGCGCCAGCAGGCGGAGCGGGAGCTGGTGGCCCGCACCGGCCAGGGTATGGACGAGGCGGGAATTGACGCCTTCGTCAGCTACTTCTGGAAGGCCCTGCACCCTCAGCTGGTACTGCCTCCCCTCCGGCCTCAGGCCGACCTCTGGGTGGATCTGGGCGCGGATCATCGAATTAGCAGTATCCATCCGCGGCCATGAAAAAGCCGCCACCCGAGGGGTGACGGCCTGCTGCGTCGGAAACGGGAGCGGATTACTCTTCGTCGCTGCTGTCAGCATCAGTGTCGTAGACGAAGCCCTGAGCCCGACCGGTGAGGATGGACTTACCGAGGGAGAGGGCGCGCTGGGCCTGGACGGCTGCTTTCCGCTTCCAGGTTGCCTTGCGGGAATTCTTCTTGCTCTTGGATGTTTTCTTCTTAGGTGCCGCCATGGACTGCCAGGTTTGAGCTCACAAGCTTACGATCATAGCCCTGTCCGGGGGGTGCGTCAAAGCGCAGACTCCAGGAGTCCTGGCGCCCGCAGGCACCGACGCTAAACTGAGTGGCACAAGCCAGCCCATTGGTTCGAGGCCCCTCGTTGCATGCAGCCCACGCGTCTCCTTCGTCCATCGAAACGTCTGGGTCGACTGGCCTGGTCCCTGATCCTGGCGCTACCGCTGCTGGGCTCGGGAGCCTATCCGTCCCTGGCGGATGGGCCGACGGCGAAACCCGCCACCGCCGGTAGCCGCCTGTTACAGCCCCGCAAGGAGCGCCAGGTCCTCGATTACAGTGGGTTGCTCAAGGCGATCGCCGACGGTCAGGTCACCCAGCTCAGTTTCGACCCGACCAAGCGGCTGGCCTATGCCCGCTTCCAGGATGGCCGTCGCACGGAAACCAGTATTTTCGCCGTCAACCCCGAACTGACCCAGCGGGCCCGTCAGGCCGGGATTGTCGTGGATGTCGTGCCGTCGGTGGATGAGAACCAGCTGGCGGGCGCTCTGGTCAACCTGGCTCTGGTCGCCATCCTGATCGGCGGCATGGTGCTGATCTTCAAACGCTCCGCCGGGATCGCCAATCAGGCCATGGGCTTCGGGAAGAGCAAGGCCCGCTTCCAGATGGAGCAGGCCAGTCAGGTGCGCTTCGACGATG
>CAWUMD010000091.1:0-9539 GCA_963923365.1 uncultured bacterium | reverse complement strand
CCCGGGGCCCAGATCTGCAGCAGTCCGTTGCGTGTCATGCGATCGCCTCCCGCTCCAGTTCCAGAAACGCCAGGGCTTCCAGCAGTCCGGCGGTGGCTCCCTCGTAGCTGTAGCGGCGGATGTACTGAGCGGCAGTGGCTCCCCAGCGGTGCAGCTGCGCCGGATCCCGCAGGGCCTCAGTCAGGGCTCGCCGCAGGCTGTCCACGTCACCGGCCTGGAAGCGATCGCCGGTTACCCCCGGCACGATCAGGTCCTCATGGCAGCCACAGCGATCGCTGACCAGGGCCGGGGTGCCGCAGGCCATGGCCTCGTTGACGATCAGGCCCCAGGTCTCGCCGCGATCGCTGGGCAGCACCAGCAGATCGGCAGCACTCAGGGTGATCGGCATCTGCGACTGGTTGCGGAACGGATGCACCTGAATGCGCGGGTCCCGCGCAGCAGCCTGCTGCAGCTCGGCCTCCAGGGGACCATCACCGACGAACACCAGTCGCAGGTCCGGGTCCGGCAGGGGGGCGATCGCCGCCACCAGATCCAGCGGGCGTTTGCGGGCCACGAACTTGCCGCAGAACAGCACCAGCGTCTGCCCGGGGGCAATCCCCCAGGAGCGGCGCAGGGCTTGGGTGCCTTCCGGATCTGCCTGGGTAGCGAACCGGTCGAGGTCGATGCAGTGGGGCGAGAAGAACAGCCGCTCCTCCGGGACGCCGTAGCGGCGGAAGTAGCGCCGATTAGCCTGACCGACGTAGAGCACGGCCTGCATACGGCGGTAGACCACCTGCCGTAGCCAGAGTTGGCGCAGCCGTTCCGTCAGCGGCAGCGGCAGCCCCTGCTCCAGGTCGAAGCAGTGGGAGTCGCCCCGGAACAGGAACGGCAGGTGGGCCAGTCGCCGACTGGTGAGCAGGCGGTAGCCGCTGGCGTAGTTGTAGGTCATCATCAGCACCGCCTCGGCCTGCCAATCCAGCAGCCGCTGCGGTAGCTCCGGATTCCAGATGCCTCCGGGGTGATCGGTGCCGGGGCGGTGGCTGCGGTTGGGCACCAGCTCCCAGTCGTAGCCGTCGAGCAGCGGGATGTCCCAGCGGATCTCCCGGCCGAACTGGGGATCGTGGCTGCGGGTGATGCCGAAGTCCCAGAGGTAGAACACCTTCAGCGCCTGAAGCGGCTGAGCCTGAGCGAGCTGCCGGAACCAGGGGGCGTAGTACTGGATCGGGTGGGTGGTGACGATGGCGAGGCGGGTCATGAGGTCATCTGCCGGAGGGGAATCACGCGCTTCATCAGCAGTTTGTCGATCACCCAGATCGGCACCATCGACTGGAAGGCAGTGGCGGCGTAGACTCCGGCCGTCCACTCGGAGGAGGCGATCGCAAAGCTGAGGAAGAGAAAGGCCGTCAGGGAGGGTTCGGAAAAGCTGTCGCAGCCCTTGGCCCGCTGGCTGATGGCACCGTAGACCACCCCCCAGAAGGCGCCGATGCCGAAGGCACCGAAGTTGCCGAAGTTGGCGTAGGCTTCTGCCAGCAGCCCCCAGGCGATGGTGGTTTTCAAGGTGTCGTTGTAGGTCTGGCGACCGACATAGACATTCAACTGGTGGGTGCCTTCGTGGGTGCGCAGTTTGGCGGGGCTGAGGGCTCGCGGCATCACCAGCTGGGGAACCAGGGCGTAGGTTTTCCCCTGCAGGTAGGGGAGCGGTTCCGGGATCTTCTTCTGGGCCATCATCAGGATGTGGATCAGGCTGGCCCGCTCCGCGATGCTTTCGCCGTCCTTCTCACTGCTGAGGCGCAGGTGGGCCGGTTTCTCCTTCTCAGCCCCCAGCTTTTCGCCGGCGTATCCCAGCCATTCCTGGTAATAGGTTGGGATTTCGTAGGGCTGAATGGTTACGCCACTGCTGTACTTGTGGCGCATCTGGTGTTTGCCGTAGTGCAGCGGCATCAGCATGGCCATCACCAGCAGCAGCGGGATCAGGGGTGGGGCCCGTCGGCCACCGATCAGGTAGGACATGGTGGCCAGGGTGGCCAGGGTGAAGGACTGCTTCAGGACGAACCCCATGGCTGCCACCAGCAGATACAGCAACAGCAGCCCCAGGAGCCAGTACTGCTGCGGGAGGGGTAGCTCTCTCCGCCCGGCCCGGTAGCAGAGCAGGAAAACCCCCAGATAGACGAGGCCGAGGACGATGCCGCGAATGGTGGTGAAGGCCCCCGCCGGAATCCAGGTCCAGCCGCCGACGATGTAGAGATTGAGCAGAATGCCGAGGGCCAGGATCTGCAGAAACAGGCGATCGGCCTGGGCCAGGGTGATCGTCCGGAAACTGGGGCGTCGCGGGTCCGGTTGCCGGGCCTGCTGCAGCCACCCCAGCAGGCCCCCACCGAGGAACAGCGCAGCGGTGATCGCCGCCTGAAACTGCTGCGCCGGGGAGTAGGCCAGGACGTTGGGATTCTGGCTCAGCAGGGGCAGAGCGTAGGTGTTCAGGTACAGCAGGGCGGACACCGGAAAAATCGGAATGCCCTGGGCATAACCGGCACACCAGAGCCCGAACGGGGCTAGGGCGAAGGCGCTGATCAGCACAAATCCGGCGGCGGTCGGCCCGGGGACCCGGCTGAGTGATCCCAGTTGACCGAGCATCAGAGCCAGCACCCCCAGCCAGAACAGGGACAGCAGGGGAATGCCCCGGCTGGGGCGCTGCAGGGATAGAGGGAGGTCGAGCATGCTCCAGGCCCTCGGACAGGTATCAGGCGATCGCCGGGAGACTGCCGTCAGCGATCGCCTGCCGGAGCCACTGGTCCAGCTGTTCGGCTTGGCGATCGGCACTGACCCGTTGCCGTTGCCCGGGATTGCCCGGATAGTGCCGGGGTTGACGCAGCAGCCAATCCAGTCCCTCCATGACCGCTGCGGCTGAACCGTCGCTGCCGAGGGGCACGACCCGGCCCAGATCCAGCTCCCGGAAGCGGGTCTCCAGGGGGCTGTGAGGGAGCAGAATGCCCAGCCCCGGACGCTGGACCAGAGCGTAGCTGAAGGCCTTGGAGGCGCTGTAGCCGCTATCGGTGGAGCCCAGCATCAGCAGGCCGTCGGCATCTTCAAGCAGCTGCAGGGCCTGAAAGTAGGGCAGTCGGGCCGGATGTTCATGGACCAGGTCCTGCAGCCCGAAGGCCTTGATCAGACCCGAGAAGCTCGGCTGCTGGCGATCGCGATCGGCGTAGCTGGTGCCGACGAAATGGATGGCGAGTCGTTGGGGCAGATCCGGCTGCTGGCGTCGCAGCTGATCCAGGCCGCTGAACAACTGACGGGCGGCGGGCAGGAGATCATCCCCCCCCCGACCCACCGAGACCCAGTGCCGCTTTCCAGCCCCGGTTCGGAAAATCGGCTGCGCCTGGGGTGCCCGCCGGATCAGTGCCAGATCCGGCTCCGGAATGCCGAAGCCGAGTTCCGTCACGGCCTGGGGCTGCAGGTGCGGATACCGGTTGAGCAGAATCCGCCGATAGGCCGGTGAAACCGTGATCACGTGGGCGGCGTCCCGGAGGGTCGCGGGTTCCATCCAGCGGGAGAGCCAGTTGTCGGCGGCATACTTCAGACGTCCGCCGGGACGCTGGCGGGCCTTGTGCTGCTGCTGGGCGCGATCCACCCACCACATATCCTGGATGTCGATCAGGTAGGGCAGACCATGGCGGGCCTGCCAGCGGCGAGCCAGGGGCATGACCGGAAATAGGGTGGTGGTGAACAGCGCCACATCCGGTTGCCACTGACGGATGATCTGCGTCCCCAGGGCGTCGATGGGAGCCCGCGATCGCCAGCCCAGATGGTGCAGCGGACCGCGCTGACTCGGCTGGTAGTGGTCGATGCGGACGGCGTTCCCCAGGCTCTGCAGCAACAGTGGATCCTGGGGATAGATCACCGTGTCCGGCGCAGCGGCAATCACCCGAATCTCCCAACCCCGGGCGTGCAGGTGCGGGGCCAGGATCCGCAGGCGTTGCCCGTCTGCGGCGGTATTGGGCGCAAACTGGGGGCAGACGGCCAGCAGTTTCATCAGGCAGTCTTCTCCCGGCAGCGCTGCCGATGGTTCTGGTAGAGCGTGAGATAGCGAGCGGCGACGACCTGGGTCGTGAATTCCTGCTCGACCCGTTGGCGACAGGCAGCCCGGTTGAGGCTGCTGAGTTGTCCGATCGCCGCGACCATGTCGTCTTGGCTATCCACCAGCCAGCCATCGATGCCATCGCGGATAATCTCCGGGGCAGCGCCTCGTCGGAAGGCAATCACGGGGGTGCCGCAGGCCAGAGCCTCGGCCATCACAATCCCGAAGGGCTCATCCCATTCGATCGGCAGCAGCATGGCCCTGGCCTGGCCCAGCCAGTGGTTCTTGGCGGCATCATCGACTTCTCCGACGTAGCGGATCAGCGGATGGCTGAGCCAGGGTTCGATCTCGTCCTGCCAGTACTGTTCCGCTTCGGGACTGTGGACCCGGTTGCCTGCGAGGATCAGCGGCTGCCCGCAGGCCAGGGCCGCAGCGATCGCCGTGTGGGCGCCTTTGATCCGCTCAATCCGGCTCAGAAACACCAGGGGTGCGTCTGGGGCCGCCTGTCCCCGGAAGGTGAAGGCGGTCGGGTCGACGAAGTTGGGAATCCCCTGCCAACGTCCGGCCAGACTCTGACCATAGTCGGCCAGCCACTGGCTGCAGCCGGTGAACTGCAGGCGATCGCCTGCCAGCCGTTTAGCCATCCGCACGGTGTGGGCGGTCGGCAGGCGCTGAAAGCTCATCACCAGGGGAATGCGTCCTCTCAGCAGAGGCAGCAGATACTGCAGGCGGGAGAAGCTGTGAATCAGGTCCGGCTGAAAGTCCTGTACGGCCCGGTACAGTGCCCAACTGTTGTGCAGACTGTTGCGGCGGCCGCGGGACTGGGGGGCCGGCCAGGGGTAATGCCGATGGGCCGGTGAGCAGGACTGGGGATGACTGACTAGAGCAATTTCGTGATCATGCCGAAACTGCCTGACCAGGCTATCGATGATCCGTTCGATGCCGCCATAACCCAGGGGTGGAACCGGCAGTTCCGGATCGGCGGTCAGGAGCAGTCTCATGGAGAACCGGGGGGAACCTGAGCAAGGCGAACGGTAACTGTCCAGGTACGGACAGATAGAGTCCAGAATGCTCGGCAGGCGTGTGTCTACCGGTTTGTTCCGGGTATAACTTCCGGGCCGATCGGCCGTCCTGGCAACGCGACCGATTGGATATCGGCTGCCCCGAGGGCCTGCTGCAGGTTCCGTTCCAACTGGGCCATACTGGCCAGTGCGGCAGCGCGGGCGGCCGATCGGCGCTGCCGCACCAGGTGGGGCTGCTGCATCAGTTCAGCCAGCGTGGTGATCAGGGATTGCGGACGGCCATCCGTCACGAGCCAACCGGCGCTGGGAGCTTGTGCAAGGGTTTCCCGTTGACCGCGGGTCGGCGTGGCCAGCACCGGTAGGCTGCAGCTCCAGTACTGGAACAGTTTGTTGGTGATGGTCAGATCCCGGCTTCGTGGGTCGGAGGTTTCCAGGCAGAGTCCCAGGTCCTGCTGGCTGAGAGTCTGCTTCAGCAGGGTGGGGGGCAGCCAGCCGCAGAGGCTCACCCGCTGTCGCAGCATCTCGGTCAGCTGGAGTTCCCACCAGGCCTGATAGCGGCTGGGCAGTTCCCCGATCAGCGTCAGGTGCCAGTCCTTTTGTGCCAGCGTATTCAGGCTGAGCAGCAGGTTCTCCAGACCTCGACCGGGGCCGATAGTCTGGGAAAACCAGGTCAGTCGCAGCGGACCTGTCGGTGTAGGGGGCTGCTCTGTCTCCAGCGGAAAACTGTTGACGATCACCGTGGGTGGATCTACCGAGTAGGCCTCGGCCAGAGACTGCGCCATCGCCGCAGAGGTGCAGAGACGGTAGGTTGCCGTCTGCAGAGCTGCCTGCTCCAGGGACTTCAGCCAGCGGATCGGACGGTTGCGCCTGGCTTCGACGGGCAGGTCCTCGCTGAACCAGTCCTCGAGATCCACGCCGGTGGCGAGACCCTGCTGGTGCAGTTGTCGGATGACCCACAGTCCGGCCTCATGATGGGCAATGGTCAGATCCGGCTTCAGCTGTTGAGCTAGACGCAGCTGGGCGGAGGCTGCCGGGTTGAGCAGGGTTGGGCTGGGTATGCCCAATCGTCGGAAGAGCTGCTGGGCGATCGCCACTCGGACACGGGTCAGGTGATACAGCCAGCGACGCTGGGGACGCTGGTCCAGCACGACCCTGAAGGTCCAGGTTCGCCCCTGGTTCAGCTCCTGGTCCTGGTCCGCCAGGCTGGGGTCGTACCAGCGACCGGCCACAGTCACCTCATGCCCGAGGCGACTGAGCAGGTCGGCTTCCTTGAGGGGACGGGGGGCGGTACTGAGGTGGCCGCCGATCAGGATCAGAATGCGGGCCATCAGTGAAGACGTCCTGTCATCGACTGCAGGCGACGCACAGTTTTCCAGCCCAGACAGCGGCTCAGCAACCGCGCTCGGGGTGGCAGATCCGGGGGCAGGGGCTGTTCGCCCAGGGCTCTGATGCGGACTTCGAGTTGACGCAGCAGGTCCCGTTCCCGGGGGTAGGCCCAATGCAGGAAGTGACTGTAAAGGGCAGCGGCAGCACGGCGGGTGCGGGGGCTGTTCTCCAGGGCGAGCAGGGTGGAGACACTTTGGGTGACCGCCCGGACTCCGGAGTCGATCCCGCGGCGGCTTCGGGTCCCGCTGAGACTGCTGTGGCCGCTGCGGTAGTAGCTGCGGGCTCCGGCGACGAAGTGGATTCCCTCGGCGATGCTGAGAACCCGGGTGAAGAACTCCAGGTCATCCAACAGGCCGAGGGCCTCATCCCAGGGGCCTGCCTGCTCCAGCAATGGGCGAGGCGTCAGCCAGGCCCCTGGGTGCATCATGCCGTTCAGTTGCCAGCAGTCGACCAGCCACGGAATTGGATGCTCATCCCGCCAGAGTTGCCGGTCGCGGGGATGATCGAAGCGGGCTGCCTGGGGATTGTGCTGAAATCGGCCCCACTCCCCGGAGTAGATCCGGTTGGCTCCATGGTCGCGGTAGCCGGTGATCTGGCGTTCCAGCTTGTCCGGGGCGAGCAGGTCATCGCTGTCCAGAAAGACGATCAGCTCGCCCTGGCAGACCCGGAAGGCGTGGTTTCGGGCTGCGCTGGCTCCCTGATTCTCCTGACGCAGGAGGCGGAGGCGGCGGTCCTGGAATCTCTGTGCGATCGCCCAGCTCTCGTCCCGGGAGCCGTCGTCGACCAGGACTAATTCCAGATTCTGCCAGGCCTGTTCCAGGACCGAGCGGATGCTCTGGGCCAGCCAGGGAGCCGCGTTGTAGCAGGGCATCAGGACGGAAACGAGAGGGTGGCTCATGACCGTGAACTCCTCCCGATTGGGGCGCTGACCGGCCCCGCTGGTGCCGGAAGGGCCAGGTAATGACGCCAGGCATGGCTGAAATAGAGTCGCTTGGCTTCAGCCACGTAGTGATGCAGTACCGCAGTCGGGTACAGGATCTCTGCGTCATCAGGCAGAACCCGATAGCGCTCGGCGGACCAGCACTGATGGGGCTGTCGGGCCAGCAGCATGGCACTGAGAGCCTGCTCCTGGTAGTAGCTTTTGCCTTCGCGCTCGATCAGCACCCGACACCAGTGCTCCAGCTCCTCCCAGTCGAGGTTGTTGCTGTTCAGTCCGAGTAGGCCGACGTTCACCCGTTCCGGGATGGCGGCACCGCAGAGCTCCGTCATCAGTTCGAAGCTGTGGCCGTAGGAGGTCTGGATGTCCGGGATGCAGCAGGCCATATTCGGAGCCTGGATCCAGTCTTCCAGTTCTGTGGGGTGCTGCCAGAACAGCATGTCCGAGTCGAGGACCAGAGCCCAGCCCTGATGACCGAGATGAATGTCGGTCAGTTTGCGCAATTGAGGATATTCCCGACGTCTTTCCCGCAGGCAGGGATACCGGTCCCAGGGCAGGAGACGGGTCAGCTGTTCCTCGGTCTCCGCTGCCGAAATCAGCTGCAGATTGGGGATGCGCTCCGCCAGCAGGCGCGCCTGCCAGGGTCGCAGACTGCCGTCATCGTGAATCACCACCGGCACAGGAACGGTCAGTTGCCGCAGCAGAGAGTGAAGGCAGAAGGCGGTCTGCTCCCAGAAGCGATCGCCCGTGAGCAGATGCAGCGCTACGGAATCTGCCTGTGCGCGGGGATAGGCCGGTAACCGTCGAGCGGCCTGTCGCATCGCTCCCCGGTCGCGGGCATCCCGCAGACTTCGTCGCCAGCCCTGGCGCGTCAGAGTCTGCCATTGTCGCCGGGGCTGATGGTAAAGCCGGTAGAGCAAGCGCCCCAACTGCAACCGTTGGCCCAGGGACTGACCCGGTTCAGAATCCGGACGGACCAGGGTGGCCTGGCCTGCCAACTGGCCGCAGGCTCCACGCCAGCGAATCAGATGAGCTGGGCTGCGCCAGGCCTGGGTTCGCAATGCGGCTCGGAACTGGCGCAGGGGTAGTGTCACCGGTGCGATCGCGGGCCAGGGGCGAATGCCGTGGCGGTCCAGAACCCTCACCCAGTCGCGGCTGGCGGCATAGTTGAGGCGGCTGAGATAGTCCGGTTGCAGTCGTCGGGCTGGAATGTGATGGGCCAGACTCAGGTCCGGCAGGTAGGCGATCGCCCAGCCCTGATCCAGCAGGGTCAGCACCAGGTCATTGTCCTCGCCGGAGGTCAGCTGCTGGCCTCGTCGCCCGAACTCCAGCGCGTCATGATCCTGCTGGGTGCGCGTCGCCCAGTCCTGCAGCGCCTGGCGGCGGATGCAGAGCCCGGCTCCAATCGGTGCGAAGGCGGGATATTGTCGGTCCTGGCCTGGCTCCCAGTGGGTGCAGAGTATGGCCGGTCCGAAATCCCGCAGTCCCAGCGGTGCCAGGGTGGTGTCAAACCAGCCGGACGGGGCGGCTCCATAGTCAGGGCGGGTGATTCCACCGGCCGCCCCCAGTCGGGGGGTGTCCCGGAAGTGCTTCCAGGCAAGGGCCAGATAGTCCGGAGCCAGCAGGTTGTCATCATCGACGAATACCACCAGTTCCGCCTGGGTCTCGCGGGCAGCCCGCAACCGGGCATAGGTGAGACCCAGTTGGGGCTCCACAACCGAGGAGGCGTTGGCAGGCCACTGCAGATCCAGGTCCGTGATGGCTGGTTGACTGGCGTTATCGATGATCCGGATCCACCAATGTTCTGTCGGCAGGGTCTGCTGACTGAGATGGTCGAGGACCCGTTGCAGCAGCTCGGGGTTGGGATTGTGGGTACAGATCGCGACGTCAATTGGTCGTGAGCTGGGTGCTGCGGAGGAAAACATCTCAGGCGTCCAGAGGAACATCTTGCAGGGTCAACCGTTCGAGACGTCTGGCGATCGCCCGGTGGTAGCTGGCTTCCATCAGGGGAGCTAGATGGGTTCCACTCAGCCGCAGGACCCGTTCCCGGGCACTACGGGCCAGGCTGATACGCATCCGGGGGCTTTCAATCATCAGGACCTGTCTCTTATACACATCTCCGAGCCCACGAGACCAGAGA
>CAWUMD010000090.1:0-9646 GCA_963923365.1 uncultured bacterium | reverse complement strand
TGCCCCGACGGGCATCATCATGCCGCCGCCGGGACCACCACCATTGGAGCCATCCTGATCATCCTGATCATTCAGCTTGAGAAACGCTACAACAGCAGCGATTCCGCTCAGGCCCAAGCCCAGATAGTCCAGCAGTTCCACGTCGGTGCTTCACGTTTTTCAACAGTGCTCTCATAATGTAAACAATCTTGAAGCAAAATGCTACCCCTTCTCAGCGACTGCTGAGGTGTACTGGTAGCGGGCAACTGCCCCAGACTTTGCAGCCGTAGTCCTGAATGGCGCGATCTGAGGAGAACCGACCCATGCGGGCGCTGGTGAGGATGGAGCGTCGCTGCCAGTCTTCGGATTGCCGATAGATCTGATCTACGTGCTGCTGCGCCTCGCGATAGGAGGGAAAGTCTGCCAGCACCAGGTAAGGGTCCTGCTGAGTCAGGTTATCGACCAGGGGGCGGAACAGGTCGCGATCACCACTGGAGAAGTGCCCGCACTCAATCAGGCTGAGGGCGCTGCGGAGGTCGTCCTGCTGGTCCAGCTGTTCCCAGGGATGGTAGTCCTGGGACTGGAGTGCCTCGACCTCGGGACTGGAGAGCCCGAACAGAAAAAAGTTCTCAGCACCGACGGCGGTGCGGATTTCGACGTTGGCGCCATCGAGCGTGCCGATGGTGAGAGCACCATTTAGGGCCAGCTTCATATTCCCGGTGCCGGAGGCTTCGTGACCGGCAGTGGAAATCTGTTCCGAGAGATCGGCGGCCGGGTAGATCAGTTCGCCCAGCTTGACGTTGTAGTCGGGGAGAAAGATGACCCGGAGATAGTCCGAGACCTGACTGTCGCGATTGATCATCTGAGCGACGCCGTGAATCAGGCGGATGATCAGTTTGGCCAGGCTATAACCTGGAGCCGCCTTGCCCCCGAACAGGATGGTGCGGGGAGCAGGTTCATAGTGGCGATCGCTCTTGAGTCGCTCATACTCGGCCACGATGCGCAGCAGATTCAGGTGTTGCCGTTTGTACTCGTGGATGCGCTTCACCTGGACATCAAAGAGGGTTGCCGGATCCAGATGCATCTGGAGGTGATGCTCGATGTGGTGGCAGAGGTGCTGTTTCGCCCGGTGTTTGACTGACTGCCAGGCCTGTCGGAAGCTGGCATCCTCGGCCAGGGCTTCAAGACGCTGAAGATCCTCCAGATGGGTCAGCCAGCCGTTGGGGAGGTAGCGGTTGAGGAGTTGTCGCAGGGGTGGGTTGGCGACGCCGATCCAGCGGCGGGGGGAGACGCCGTTGGTGATGCTGAGGAATTTCTGGGGCCAGAGTTCCCAGAAGTCCCGTAGCAGGGACTGGCAGAGCAGTTGCGTATGGAGGCTGGAGACGCCGTTGATCCGGTGACTGCCGACGCAGGCCAGGTGGGCCATGCGGACGGTGCGATCGCCACTCTCATCGATCAGGGAGAGACGGCGTAGACGCGCCTCGTCGCCGGGATACCGCATCCTGACCTGATTGAGGAAGCGGTGATTGATCTCGTAGATGATCTCCAGATGTCGTGGCAGAACCTCGCCGAAAAGAGAGATCGGCCAGCACTCGAGAGCTTCCGGCTGCAGGGTGTGGTTGGTGTAGGCGAACGTCCGCTCGGTGATCTCCCAGGCCTGCTGCCAGGGAAGGCGCTCGTCATCGACCAGCAGGCGCATCAGCTCGGCGATCGCCACACTGGGATGGGTGTCGTTGAGCTGGAAGACAAAGCGGTCCGGAAACTGGTCCCAGTCGAGGCCGTGGCTGCGGTAGAGGTGGACCATATCCTGCAGACTGCAGGCTACGAAGAAGTACTGCTGTTCCAGTCGCAGGCGCTTTCCGGCCGGGGTGCTGTCGTTGGGATAGAGCACCTTGGTGATGTTCTCGGACTGAATCTTCTCCTCGACGGCGCCGAGATAGTCGCCCTGATTGAAGGCCTCGAAGTCGAAGGACTCCACCGCCTCGGCCCGCCATAGCCGCAGGGTGTTGGCGGTGTTGACGTGGTATCCGACCACCGGCATGTCGTAGGGAATGCCGAGCACCACCCGCTCTGGAATCCAGCGCACCCGATAGTGTCCCTGCTCGTCCTGGTAGGAGTGGGTGCTTCCCCCCAGACGGATGCTGATCGTCCGTTCGTGGCGGGGCAGTTCCCAGGGATTGCCGTAGCGCAGCCACTTGTCGGTCAGTTCCACCTGCCAGCCATCCCGGATGCCCTGGTCGAAGATGCCGAATTCGTAGCGCACGCCGAAGCCGATAGCCGGCATCTCCAGGGTGGCCATGGACTCCATGAAGCAGGCGGCCAGGCGCCCGAGCCCACCGTGCCCCAGACCCGGTTCCTCCTCCTGATCCAGCACCGCTTCCAGATCCAGATTGAGGGAACGGGCGGCGCCCCTGACCACGGTTTCGAGATTGAGGTTGAGCAGATGCTGCTCCAGCTGGGGGCCGATCAGGAACTCGGCGGAGAGGTAGCAGACGATCTTGCAGCCCGGCTGGACGAGATAGCTCTCGACCGAGCAGATCCAGCGCTGCAGCAGGCGATCGCGCACGGCGTAGGCCAGGGCCATGTACCAGTCGTGCAGTGTGGCGATCGCCGGCACTTTGCCCTGGCGGAAGTAGAGATGGTCGAGCCAGTCCTGGCGCAGCTCCTCGACGGTATCCCCGGTGAAGTCCGCCAGACGCGGACAGGCGATCGTGGTGGGAGCGGGGTGACTGACCATGGGCAGCTCGTGGGGCTGGGTGTCCGCCAGTCTAGGCGGGGCCTTACCGGAACGCCCAGTCCGGGAGATTCGGACTGTGGTCGTTTATTCGAGGTAGTTGAGGAAGTCGTCGTAGTCCCGGTCGTCAAAGTCCTCCGGGTCGAGCAGGCCGTGGCTGTGGGTCGTGTACTGCTGCGCCACCTGTGCCTGCCGTCGCTGGCGCCGCCAGAGCTCCAGGGCTTCGTGGACGGCCTGCTCCAGCGGTACCCCTTCCCGCTCAATGTAGGTCAGCAGGTGGGGGGCGATCGCCACGGACTGCCGCTCCGGGTCGCTCAAACGGTCTCGCTCCGGACCTGAATGGCGTTGCTGCTGATCAGATGATCGAGCAGCCCCTGGCAGGCGTCCAGCAGCAGATCGATCACGAAGTTAAACCCTTCCTGGCCTCCGTAGTAAGGGTCAGGGACGTCCTGGTTCTGGTAGCTGAGGCAGAAGTCGCACATCTTGCGGACTTTGTGGCGGTACTTGCCCTCACGGTCCATGGCCAGAATATCTTCGAAGTTCTCCTCATCCATGGCCAGGATCAGGTCGAACTGCTCGAAGTCACTGCGGTGGAACTGGCGTGCCTTGCCCTGCATGCGGATACCCCGCTGCTGGGCTGCTGCACTCATACGCCGATCCGGCGGGTTGCCGATGTGGTAACTGGAGGTGCCCGCCGAGTCGCAGCGTACCTGGTCGTCGTACCCCTGCTCGACCAGCAGGTGGTTCATGATGTTCTCGGCCGAGGGAGATCGGCAGATGTTGCCGAGGCAGACGAACAGCAGTTTGTAGGCCATAGGAGATAAAGGGGGCATCCACGACGCCCCCGCAGCAGTTAGAAACCGGGCAGATTCAGGCCGGAAGTCAGCTCTTCCATGCGCTCACGCATGGTGCCGGTGGACTTCTGGTAGGCGTCCTTGAGGGCGGCGGTGACCAGATCCGACACAACATCGGCTCCTTCGGAGAGCACGTCGGCGGAGACCTCGACCCGCAGGGGTTCCTGGTTGCCGCTCATCCAGACCTTGACCAGACCGCCACCGGCCTGACCTTCGATCTCCATGGCTTCCAGTTCCTCCTGGAGCTGCTTGGCACCGACCTGGACCTGCTGGGCCTTCTTGAAGGCATCGGCCAGCTCTTTCATCTTGCCGAGGTTGAAACCACCGAATCCCTGTCCGCCCATAGGTTCTGTCTGTCGTGAAGGCTTGCAGCGGGCGATCGCTCTGGCCCCATCAGGCCCGGCTATCGTCCCCAATCACTCTATCACCGGCTCTCCGGCGGGCAGATTGCCCTGATCATCCAGCACCGGATAGGGGCGCTTCGCCAGCCGGTAGCGTTCTGCCAGTTCCGGATATACCCACTCGAACAGCGTGCGGTGATAGACCTCGGGGCTGAGGCGGCAGTGATCGTACAGTCCCGCCAGCAGCCGCTGGCGCTGGGCCTCGAACAGAATCGTGGCGGCGGCGACCGAGACGTTCAGGGACTGCACCATACCGACCATCGGGATCAGGATGTGGCCGTCCACCAGCTCGGCGGCCTGATCGCTGAGGCCGGTACGCTCGGTGCCCATGATGATCGCCGTCGGTCGGGTGTAGTCGACGTCGGTGAAGTCGATCGCCTCCTGGGAGAGGTGGGTGCCATAGATGGCGAAGCCCTGGGCGCGCAGACCCTCGATGGCCGCGGTGACGTGGGGGTGAACCGTCATCCCGACCCACTTCTGGCTGCCCTTAGCGGTGCCGTTGTACATCGGCATCCGTCCTCCTGCGTAGACGGCATGGGCATCATAGACGCCGACCGCATCGCAGGTGCGCAGGATGGCGGAGATGTTGTGGGGCTTGTGCAGGCCTTCCATCACCACCGTCAGATCCGGTTGACGGCGCTCGAGAACCTGACGCAGGCGCTGAAAACGACGGGGCAGCATGGCGTTAATCCGTGAGATGGGCGAGGAGGTCGGCATGGAACCGACCGTTGCTGGCGACGATGCCGTGGTTAGCCCAGAGGCGGCTGCCCCGGGAGAAGTCCAGGGCCTGGCCTCGGTCATCGGTGACGGTGCCGCCGGCCTCCTCGAGCAGCAGTACCCCGACGGCGTGGTCCCAGATGTTCTCGCGGCGGTCCGGGTCGGGGGTGAGGCGCAGGTAGAGGTCGGCTTCGCCGCGGGCAATGACGCCGTACTTGGCCAGACTGTCCATGCGGGCGATCGCCGGGTTGAGGTCGAGGGCGCGGGCGATCGCCTGCTGCCGTTGGGGATCGCCATGGTCCAGCTCGACGCTCTCGATCATCACGGCGGTGGGTCCGTGGTGATCGGAAACGCTCAGGCGCTGATCCGGACCGCCCTGCAGGGGCTGCTGCCAGGCCCCCTCACCCCGGATGCCCCAGAAGAGCGTCCCGATGCTGCCATCGGCTGCGGGCAGGGCCGGGCAGGCGCAGCAGCCCAGTTGCACCACGCCATCCTCAATCAGGGCCAGAGCAACGGCGTAGTGATCGCCGCGCACGTAGCCCTTGGTGCCATCAATCGGGTCGAGGGTCCAGAAGCGGTCACCGGCTTCTCCCTTGCCGCGCCCGATCCAGGCCAGCAGATCCGCTTCCGTGGCCTCGGGATGCTGACGCTGTACGTAGCTGAGGATGTCCCGGCGGGTGCTTCCCTGCTCCGGGCCGCTGATCAGTCGCGCATCCTCCTCTCCGACGATCGGGTTGTCGGGAAAGGCGATCGCCAGGGTCTGACAGATGATCGCCTGGGCGCCGTAGTCCGCCAGAGTGACCGGGCTGGCATCCGGTTTGCGCATGGCGGTGGACTGCTGATCGGCCCGCACCTGTTCGCAGAGGCGGGCGGCAGTGCGCACCGCCGCCAGGGCGGTGTCCAGTTCTCGGGCGTACTTCATCGGTCCAGCGGCAGCGGAATCTCTGATTATCCGTGGTCGGCGGCTGCGGTGGCATCCTGGGGGGCGGGCTCCAGCCGGGACAGCACCGGGGCGATCGCTGCCTGTACCTCCGGAGGGAAGCATTTGCGCACCACGGCAGCCAGGGCGGCGTCCGTCGGGGTGGGCGCGTCCGGGGTGAAACAGTCGGGACGACCGTTGGCGATCGCGAAGTGCAGCGCCCGAATCAGCTCCCGCGCCCGCTGCGCCTGGGCGTCGGGGTACAAATTGAGCCATTGGTCTGCGATCCGGGGTTCCTCCTCCCGGATCTGGCGGGCGGCAGTGGGGAGGGCTCCGCTCAGTCGGGCTAGGGCCAGGGCGACTAGATCCGCGTCGTTCAGGTAGCGCTGCTCGGCGGCGGCCTGCTCGAAGCGGCTGACCAGCTCGGCCGGTGCGGCCCAGCGGCTGAAGTCGTTGAGTGGCGTCATGATCCGGTGCGGCGGTGCACCAGGGTGGTGCTGGACTGGTCCGTGGGCATCACCAGCAGTTCGCTGATGTTGACGTGGGCCGGGCGGGTGACGGCGAAGAGGATGATCTCGGCAATGTCATCGCCGCTCAGGGGGGTCATGCCCTGGTAGGTACGGTCGGCGCGATCGCGATCGCCGTGGAAGCGGACGGTGCTGAATTCGGTGTCCACCAGCCCCGGCTGAATGTCCGTGACCCGGATTGGGGTGCCCACCAGATCCAGTTTCAGCCCCTCACTGATCGCCCGTACTGCTGCTTTGGTGCCGCAGTAGACGTTACCCCCCGGGTAGGTCTGGCGCCCGGCAATGGAGCCGAGGTTGACCAGATGCCCCCGCTGGCGGGCAACCATGCCCGGCAGCAGGGCGCGGGTGACGTAGAGCAGACCCTTGAGGTTGGTGTTGATCATCTCCTCCCAGTCCTCGATGTCGCCCTGGTGGAGCGGACTGAGACCGCGACTGAGACCAGCATTGTTCACCAGGATGTCGATCGGGTCCTCGGCCAGGGACGTAAGGCTGGCGTCCACAGCGGCCCGGTCCCGGACGTCGAAGGTCAGACACCGGACTGTGATGCCGTAGGCCTGGTGCAGCTCCTGGGCCAGGAGGGCGAGGCGATCGCCCCGCCGCGCCGTCAGGATCAGGTCGGCTCCGGCCGAGGCGAACTGCCGGGCGCAGGCCTCGCCGATGCCGCTGCTGGCGCCGGTGATCAGGGCGAGCCGGTTATGCAGGCTGAACATGGCTCGGGTTTACTGATCAGCGATCGTCAGACGGCGGGCGACGGTGATCATCCCGTCCTTGCGCACCACCAGGGCCGTCATCCAGAACTGCCCGGGTTTCTGGGGTGCCCGGGCCTGCTTGAATAGTCCCCCGGCCTGGAGGGCCTCCAGACGGAGGTTCACCTGGGGCTGCAGGTAGCCTGCCTTGGTCACGGGGGTGGAGCTGATCGAGCCGAGCAGAAAGTCATCCCCCAGCGGATCCTCGACGATGGCATCGAAGCTGAACTGCTGGCCGGTCAGGACCCGCTCCGGCAGTTGCACCGTCAGTTGGGGCGGCTTCGCGCCGGTGGTCTGGCGGCTCTCCTCGTTCAGCACGGTTTCGGCCACGATCTGATTCTGTTCAAGGGTGTAGCGGCTCACCTGGCGGCCCTCCAGCCTGAGGCTGCGGCCGTCCCGCTGGCCGGTGCCGCTGATCCGGGTCTCCACCTCGGCGATCGTGCGGCCGTCCTTCACCTGGCTGGAGAGAACCTGGCTGGTGAACTGCACCTGGGGATACAGCTGCCAGAGAGACTCCAGGGTGTTGCCGACACCCTGCCGGTCCAGGCCATCCTGGCTTCGGAAACTCTCGCTGTAGCAGCTCAGGACGCTAGCCAGTTGCTTCTGGCTGGCGGCGCCGGCCAGGGTCTGGAAGAGACTGTCGGGAGTGGTGCCGGTGCTCGCCGGGCTGGTTCGGGCCGTCGGTGGCTGGGCGATCGCCGCACCCCCGTTGCTGATCCCGATGCTCAGGCCGATGGCCAGGCCGATCCATGCCCCTGTTCTGCTCACACTGGTGCCCCTTTTGGCTAGGGGTATTCTAGTCGCTGTCTGTTCCCCGGCCGAGCGCTGTGACCACCCGAATTCCCCACCTGCTGATTGCCGCCAGTGGCACTGGGGGCCACCTGTTCCCGGCCCTGGCTGTCGCCGAGGTGCTGCCTGCCTGGGAGATTGACTGGCTGGGGGTACCGGATCGTCTGGAAAACCAGCTGGTGGGCGATCGCTATCCGCTGCATCTGGTCCGGGCAGAAGGATTTCAGAAGCGGGGGCTGAGCGCCCTGAAGACGTCCTGGCGTCTGCTGCAGGCGGTGCGTCAGGTACGGCGTCTGCTGCGGGAGCAGCGAATCGATCTGGTGTTCACCACCGGTGGCTACATTGCCGGACCGGCGATCGTGGCGGCCCGCAGTCTGGGCATTCCGGTGCTGCTGCATGAATCCAATGCCCTGCCGGGAAAGACCACCCGTCTGCTCAGTCGCCTCTGCACGGTGACGGCGGTGGGTCTGGCCGAGGCGGCGGAACGTCTGCCGGGGGCGGTGGTGACCGGCACCCCGCTGCGTCAGGATTTCAAGGCGGCCAGCCGCCAGCCCCTGCCGGACTGGGTGCCCCCGGGGAACGGTCCGCTGGTGGTGGTGGTTGGCGGCAGTCAGGGAGCAGTGGCGCTGAACCGGCTGGTGCGGGGGGCGATCGCCCCTCTGCTGGACCAGGGCCTGCGACTGGTGCATCTGACCGGCAGCCAGGACCCGGAGTTAGGCAGTCTGCGGCATCCCAACTACGCTGAGCGTCCCTTCTGGGATGAGATGGCTCCCCTGCTGGCCCGGGCGGATCTGGTGGTCAGTCGAGCCGGGGCCGGGACGCTGGCGGAACTCACCTTCTGCGGGACCCCGTCTCTGCTGGTGCCCTACCCGTTTGCGGCCGAGGACCACCAGACCTTCAACGCCCGGATTCTGGAGCGAGCCGGTGCGGCCCGCCTCTGTCCCCAGTCGCAGTTGACGGTGGCGTACCTGCGAGACCAGCTGACGACCCTGCTGCGCCATCGGCTGGACCCGACCCGGGGTCTGAGCGATCCGCTGCCGCCCATGGCAGCGGCCGCCGCAGGCGAAGCGGTCCCCGACAGTGCCCAGCAGGTGGCGGCTCAACTGGCGACCCTGGTCAGGTAATCAGCCGGGGTCGACCACCTGGCTGCCGTGGCTGCGCGGGTCACTGGCGTTGCGACCGCTGCCTTCAAAGCTGGGGTTGTAGGCCGTGGTTTGCCCCTGGGTCTTGGCGTAGGGTAGGGCATCGCCGTGGATCAGCGCCTCCAGGTTGGCTGCCAGGACGCCGCTCGGCTGTTCTCCGATGCTGGTGCCACGGGGCGAGGCACCGCCATCCAGGTAGACAAACTGGGGAATGCCGTCCACTTCATAGCGCAGGACCTCCGGCAGCCACTTGTCGTTATCGACATTGAGCATGGCGAAGTTGATGCGATCGCCGTACTGCTGGCGGGCGCTTGCAACGGTGCCGCTCATGGCCCGACAGCTGCTGCACCAGTCGGCGTAGAACTCCAGCAGGGTCGGTTTACCGTTGGTCACCGCCTGGTCATAGGGCACGGCGGTGGCTGCCAGGGTCTGGAGGTTGGGCTGCTGGTTCTGGTGCCGCAGTCCGAAGAAGACCGCCAGGCTGAGGACCAGGGCGACGACGAGAATCAGGGCGTTGCGCAGACGGGACTCGGCGACGGGGGTTCCGGTCATCGGGGACGGTCTCAGGACGGATTCGATTTCCGATTCTAGATAGAATCCCCGGGGTCGGTTGCGGTTGGAGATAGGGTGGCGGATGAGTGATCTGACGCAGGATGAACGGTTTCAGCGGGGGGTGATCCTGTTCAACCAGCGGGAGTTCTATCGCTGCCATGATCAGTTCGAAGAACTCTGGCACGAGGCAATCGACCCCGACCGGCAGTTCCTCCAGGGAATCCTGCAGATCGCGGTTGGTCTCTATCACCTCGGCAACGGTAATGGTCGGGGGGCCCGCATTCTC
>CAWUMD010000089.1:0-9719 GCA_963923365.1 uncultured bacterium | reverse complement strand
TGGTGGTCGAGGACAACGACCAGAATCTCGACTACGTGAGACTGCTGCTGGAACAGCAGCACTGCCGGGTAACCACTGCCCGCAACGGGGTGGATGCCGTCCGACGGCTGGTGAGTGGTCACTTCGCCCTGGTGCTGATGGATCTGCAGATGCCGGTGATGGATGGCTACACCGCCTGCCAGGAGATTCGGCGACAGCCTGCCTTCCATCAGCTGCCAATCATCGCCATGACTGCTCACGTGATGGAGGAGGACCGGCAACGCTGCCTGAGCGCCGGCATGAACGACTTCATTCCCAAACCGATCGATCCCGAGCAGTTCTTCGCCGTCCTGCAGCGCTGGCTACCCCACCCGGCGACGGACACCACCCCCGACAGCCCCGGAACCGGGCTGCCGCAGCCCAGCGGCTTCGAGGGCATTCTCAATCTCAACCCCGAACTGGGGCTGGAGCACTGCGGCGGCGATCGCACCCTCTACCGGCAGCACCTGCAGCAGTTTCTCGAGCAGCAGCGGGGGGTGAGTCGGGAACTGCAGGACTCCCTCACCACCGGCGATCGCTCCCGTACCGAGCAACAGCTGTTCCGGCTGCGGCGGGGGGCCGAACAGATTGGGGCGGTGGCGATCGCCCGGCTTGCCGCCCAGATGGCCGCTCAGTTGCGCCTGGGCCCCAGCCCGGGCCTGCTCACCTCCCGACTGGTCCAGCTGAACGAGCTGCTGCGCCCCCTGGTCCAGGGGCTGGAGTCCCGACTGGGGTTCGGGCCGCATCAGGCCACGGGTCAGGATGCGTCAGAGGCCACCCGGATCTGCCAGCAGTTGCAGGAACTGCTGGCGGACTCCGACAGCGAAGCAGTCACCCTGTTCAAACAGCACCGGACCCTGCTGCTCCACAGCCTCGGACCACAGCTGGGCGGGCGCTTGCAGGCGGCGATCGAGAACTACGACTTCCCGGTGGCGGAACAGTTGCTCGAGCGCCTGCAGCCCAGCGGCCCCAGCCCGTCGCGGGTGAGTGAGGTGAGGCCATGAGCGCCACCACCCTGCTGGTTGTCGACGATGCCCCGGAGAACCTGCAGCTGCTCAGCGCCCTGCTCAGCCCCCAGTACCGGGTCAAGGTGGCCAACAGCGGTATCCGCGCCCTGGGGGTGGTCGCCCTCTCGCCCCCGGATCTGATTCTGCTCGACGTGATGATGCCGGAGATGGACGGGCTGGAGGTGCTGCGGCGGCTCAAGGCCGACCCGATCAGCCGTGACATCCCGGTGATCCTGCTCACGGCGCTGACGGCCGCCATCGATGAGCAGGAAGGGCTCGAGGCCGGGGCGATCGACTACCTGACCAAACCGATCAGTCCACCCCTGCTGCTGGCCCGGGTCCACAACCACCTGCAGCTGAAGGCAGCCCAGGATCGGCTGCGGCATCAGAACGAGTTCCTGGAGGAGCAGGTGCGTGCCCGCACCCGGGACATCGAAACACTGCAGGACATCACCATCCATACCCTGGCCTCCCTGGCGGAGACCCGGGACAACGAGACCGGCAACCACCTGCGCCGCACCCAGCACTACGTCCGTCTGCTGGCGGAGGGCCTGCAGCGGCATCCCCACTGCCCGGAGCCCCTGGACGCCGAGACCATCCAGTTGCTGTTCAAATCGGCCCCGCTGCACGACATCGGCAAAGTGGGCATCCCGGACCGGATCCTGCTCAAGCCCGGCCCCCTCGAGCCGGAGGAGTTCGAGCTGATGAAACAGCACGCCCGCATGGGTCGTGAAGCCCTCGACAGCGCAGAACGCACCCTCGGGCAGTCGGTCCCCTTCCTGGAGATCGCCAAGGACATCGCAGGAGCCCACCACGAGCACTGGGACGGCAACGGTTACCCGGATGGGCTGGCCGGCACGGCGATTCCCCTGGCCGGACGGCTGATGGCCCTGGCAGACGTCTACGATGCCCTGATCAGCCGCCGGGTCTACAAAGCTCCCTTCAGCCATGAACGGGCGGTGGAGATGATCAGCGAGGCCAGCGGCACCCAGTTCGATCCGTTGCTGGTGGAGATCTTCCTGACACAGCAGGAGCAGTTCCGGGCGATCGCCCGCCAGTTCGCCGATACCGCCAGCCCCGCCTGGGCTCAGCCGGGATAGCCACGGTGCCCCTGCTCTCCCCTGGTACCGCCCTCGGGCACGACTGGCAGGCCCGCTTCTGGAAGCTGGCCGCTGCCAATGTGATTTCCAACCTGAGCGTGCCGCTGGCGGCCCTGGCCAACACCGCCTTCCTCGGCCACCTGGCGAACCTGGACAATCTGGCCGGGGTGAGTCTGGCGGGGGTGCTGTTCAACTATCTGTTCAAGACCTTTGCCTGCCTGCGCATGAGTACTACCGGCCTCACCGCCCAGGCCACAGGCCGGGGGGATGCCGCCGAGGGCCAACGGGTGCTGGGTCGGGGCCTGGCGATCGCCCTGGCCTGTGCCCTCGGGTTGCTGCTGCTGCGCGATCCCCTGCGGGACCTGGGCTTCCGGATGCTGCAGGCCCCCGCCGACACCCGTGCGGCGGCGATCGCCTACTACAACGTCCTGATCTGGGCCGCTCCCGCGGTGCTGCTCAACTACGTTCTGCTGGGCTGGTTTCTGGGGACGGGCCGAGCCCGGCCGGTGCTGCTGCTGTCGCTGCTGGGCAACAGCCTGAATGGGCTCGGCGACGCCTGGCTGATCGGGCATCTGGGCTGGGGCAGCCGCGGTGCTGCCGCCGCCACCCTGCTCAGCCAGAGCACGGTGCTGCTCCTCGGTCTGAGGCTGGCCTGGACCGCCGGAGCCCGGCCCTGCTGGCCCCTGGGCCCCCTCGGCACCTGGCAGGGGTTCGCCCGCCTCAACCGCGACCTGTTTCTGCGCACCCTGGCCGTGCTGACGGTGCTGGGACTGTTCACCGCCGCCAGCGCCCGCCTGGGCACCGACCTACTGGTGGCCAACAGCCTGCTGCTGCAGATCGTGCTGCTGGCCTCCTACTTCATCGATGGCCTCGCCTACGCCACGGAGACCCTCAGCGGTCAGTTGCTGGGCCAGCAGGAACGCAGCGCCCAGGCGGAACTGCTGCGGCTGGGCCTGGGCCTCAGCCTCACCATCGGGCTGGCGATCGCCACCCTCTTCTGCCTCTGGCCGGAGCCGCTGATTGCACTGCTCACGCCCCAGCCGGTGGTGCTGGCCACCGCCCGACCGTTGCTGCCCTGGCTCTGGCCGGTGCTGGGGCTGGGGGCGATCGCCTTTCTGCTCGATGGCTACTTCCTCGGCCAGAGCCGGGGACGACTGTTGCGCAACACCATGCTCCTGGCAGCGGCGATCTTTCTCGGAGTCGCCCTGCTGGCACTGCAGCTGCGCTCCGGGCCTCTGCTCTGGCTGGGGCTGAGCCTGTTCATGGGGCTGCGGGCCACCGTTCTGTCCTGGGCCATCCGGGCCGATCAGCGCTCGTGCAGATAGCGGGCCAGCAGCAGCCCCAGCACCACGGTGGTGTAGACCTGACCGAGGCTGGTGAGCAGGACCGTCAGGGACCGGGCCAGAGGATTACCCGGCACGATATCCCCATAGCCCAGGGTCGAGAGGGTAACGAAGCTGTAGTAGAGCAGGCTCTCCCCAGAGGTTTCCGGCAGTGGCATCCCACCTTCGAGGAAGGCCTGGGAATCGAAGCTGAGCAGCGTCAGCGACAGAAAGAAGCCGCACAGACCGATCAGTAGATAGCCAGCCACGCCTGCGGCCAGCAGTTCCCGGTTCACCTGCTTCTGCCGGATCAGGCGATGGATCGTCCCGGCGGTAATTGAGGTCAGGTAAATGGAATAGAGCACCAGACCCAGGGGCTGCAGGGTTGCCTGCGACCAGGTGGCGACCAGAACCACCGCACTGACCAACTCCAGCAGCCAACGCTGCCAGTGGCGCGGCAGCTCACCCTGACCGAAATTGATACAGGCCAGAATCAGCAGCGTCAGTAGGCCCCGGAAATAGACCAACCCCAGGGGACCGTTGATGATCGCCCCCGACAGGGCCAGGCCACCGCTGCTGACACACAGCAGCATGACGGCATGGTGCCGCAGGAAATTGGTCAGGTGCCGATAGACGCCCATAGCCTCCCGGGGTCCGGTCCGGGCCCAGCGTAGGTCAGATCCGCTGCACCTGCATACCCGGCAGCTGCTGCACCCGGCCCAGCAACTCCAGCTGCATCAGGGCCGCCGCCACCTGACCCGCCTCCAGACCGGTATCGAGGACCAGCCGCTCCAGGGCGATCGGTTCAGGGGGAATGCGCCGCAGCACCGGCTCCAGCTCCGGTGGCAGGGGTGGGGTCAGATTCAGCCCCAGCTGCTCGGCGGGCGGGTCCAGGTCCGGCAGGCGTCCCAGCAGTTCCAGCAGATGCCCTTCACCCAGAACCGGCTGTGCTCCCTGCACCAGCAGCCCCAGACACCCCAGGGCGGCCGGGTTGTCGAGGCTACCCGGCAGCACGAACACATCCCGCCCGAACTCGTTGGCCAGCCGGGCCGTGATCAGCGCCCCGGAACGGCTCGGGGCCTCAGTGACCAGGACAGCCCGCGACAGACCGGCGACGATGCGGTTGCGGGCCGGGAAGTGCCCCCGCTGGGGTCCAGTGCCCGCCGGATATTCACTCAGCAGCAGTCCCTCGGCCCGGATGCGATCGTAGAGGGCTTCGTTGGTGCTCGGATAGCAGACATCGATGCCGGTCCCCAGCACGGCAACGGTTTCGCCCTTCACTGCCAGACAGGCCCGGTGCGCTTCGGTGTCGATGCCGTAGGCCATCCCCGAGAGGATGGTGAAGCCACTGCGGGCCAGACGACAGGTCAGCTTCTCGGTCCAGCGGCAGGCGTAGGGGGTGGGGTCGCGGGTACCGACCACGGCCACCCCAGTCCAGGCACGGCGGTTACCAATCAGGTCCAGGTTGCCCAGCCAGTGCAGCACCGGGGGTGGCCCGGGAATCTCCTGCAGCAGTTGCGGGTAGTCGGCATCGGCGGGCGTGAGAAACTGCGGGTTCCGCTGTCGGTACTGCTCGTGAAATGCCCGAGGGTCCAGCTGCTGCCGGGCCCGGGCGATCGCCGACAGGCCCCGGTCGCCAATCCCCTCAACCGCCCCCAGTTCCCGCAGGGGCCAGTGCCAGGCGGCTTCGAGATCCCCACAGTGCGCCCGCAACCGGGTCAGCAGCACCGCGCCCAATCCCGGGATCTGACTCCAGGCCAGCCAGTAGACGCGCTCGTTCATCCGCCGCCTCCCGAAACCGACTTAGGATGCCCGAGGCCGCCGGGGTCAGCGGCAGAGGTCGAGGCGATCGCCCACCTGGGCCCGCAGCCGGAAGCCCGCATGGCCCTGGTTCACCGCCAGCTCCCAGAAGCCGTGGCTGCTGGGAATCGCCAGCAGATCGCCGGGCTGGGCGTCGGCGTAGCACTGACGGCAGGCAATGGTCTGACCCTGGTGGACGAGGTGGTTACCGCCGAGATCCAGAGGCAGGTCGCTGATCAGGTTGCCGAAGTGGTCGATGGCCTGGACACTGCCCCGCCAGCCCGAAGCGGTGGGTGCCAGCGGCGGCAGATCCAGACGCACCAGGGTGGCCGGGTCGAGAGGCGCCCCCAGCCGCTCGGGCCCGATACCTCGAGCCAGATGGGCGGCCACTGGGGCGAAGATATCGCGGCCCTGGAAGCTGGCGCTGGGCTGGGGCGAACGCCAGAGGTTGGGGTTAGCGAGGCTCCAGGCCGCTGTAGCCGGGTAGCGGTCGAGCACACCGGTGAAGATACCGTTGTCGGGGCCCACCAGCCAGCCGAGATCACAACGGATGGCGATCGACCGCCGGTTACTGCCCACCCCCGGGTCCACCACTGCCAGATGTACTGCCCCGGGCGGGCAGTAGGGCAGAGCGGTGAGCAGCTGAAAGCGGGCGGCCCAACGGTCCTGGGGCGGAATGCCGTGGCAGAGGTCGAGCAGGGTGGCCTCGGGGGCGATCGCCCAGATCACCGCCTTCATCACCCCGACGTAGTTGTCCTGGGCCCCGAAATCCGTCAGCAGGGTAATCAGCCCCATCTCAGCCCTCCAGACAAACGCGGAACCCCCGTTGCTTCCATCCGGCCGCTGGCCGGTAGCGGGGGTTCCGCGGCTTCCACCCGGAGCGGGGCGGGCCGAAGGACTTCGGCAATTCCACTATAGCGGCGACGGTACGCCTGCCAGGGAATCGTAACCATTTCCTCCGCTACCGTCGCGATCACCGCTCTAGATGGCCGCCAGCTGGGTCTCGATATCACCGGTGGTGTCGATGGTGACAGCGATCGCCGCCTCCTCGGCGGTCAGAGGTTCCGCCCCCGCCAGCTGGTTCTCCAGCACCGCCACCGTGGCATCGGCAATATCGCCCTGGCGATCGCTCACCCGCTGACGCAGCACCGCCTCGGGGGCCTGACAGTGGAGGATCGTCAGGGGAATTCCGGCGGCTTCCGCCGCAGTGATGACCGCCGCCCGGGGGGCCTGCCGATCGTAGGTGGCATCGAGGATCACGTCGTAGCCCTCGGCCACCAGCTTCAGCCCCAGTTCCTGAAGACGGGCGTAGGTGGCTTCAGTGATTTCGGGGCGGTAGGCGGACTGGGGCGCCTGCTCCCGCAGGGGCACTCCTACCAGATGCTTGCGCACCGCATCGGAGCGCAGGTGCACCGCCCCGGTGCGAGCCGCCAGGGCCCGGGCCACGGTGGACTTGCCGCTGCCGGAGTGGCCATTGGTGATGAACAGCCGTCCCGGCCGCCGTTCGGTGTAGCGGTGGGCCAGTTCGTAGTAATGCTGGGCCCGCTCGAAGGACTGCTGCTTGACGTCAGCGGGAATCGCCGGGTCATCGAGCAGGAAGGAGGTCACCTTGGCGCGCACGTAGGCCTGACGGCTGAGGTAGAGCGGCAGCACCGCCAGGCCCTCCCAGTCGCCGGTTTCCTCGCAGTAGGCATTGCGCACCACCGTCGCCAGGTCGCTGCGGCCGCGGGCATCGAGGTCCATCGCCAGGAAGGCGAGGTCGTACATCGTGTCGACGAAGCGGAAGGGCTCGTTGAACTCGATGCAGTCGAACAGGTAGAGGGTGTCGTTCCAATGGCAGATATTGCCTAGGTGCAGATCGCCGTGGCACTCGCGCACCTTGTCCGCCGCCACCCGGGCCGCGAATAGGTCAGCCCGCTCGAAGAAGGCGTCGGAGTAGGCCTTGGTGGCCTCGTAGCGGGCCTGGGTCTGGGGGCCACCGATATACCCGGCCGTCTGGTCGTAGTTCTGGTCGAAGGCCTCGCGGATGCGCTCGACGCTGCCGTAGCTGCGGATGTGGTCGTTCACCGCTGCCACCCGGTGGAAGTCGGCGATCGCCCGGGCCAGCCGGGCGAGCAGTTCCGGCGTCACCGTGCCCGCCTCGAACTCCGCCGAAAGCAGGGCTGCATCCGGGAACTGGACCATCTCCAGGCACCATTCCACCGGCTCCAGGGTCCAGTCGGCAGGACCATCGGCGAGGCGGTAGCGATCGCCCTCCAGGACAATGGGCAGGGCGCGTCGGTAGAGGGGAGCCGCCCCCCGCTGGTTGAGGCGCAGCTCCTCCTGGATGAAGTGCTGGCGCTTCTCCAGGGTGGAGTAGTCGAGGAAGCCGAAGTTGACCGGTTTCTTCAGCTTGTAGACGCGATCGCCGGTGAGCAGCACGTAGGAGCAGTGGGTCTGCATCAGCCGGATCGGCGCCTGCACCGGATAGGGATAGAAGCCGGGCTCCAGCATCTGCTGGATCAGGGCGGGCAGGGTGGCGTCGGTCATAGGGCATCCGGCATGGGCAGCGCCTTCTACCCTGCCACGCCCCGGCAGCCGCCTCAAGCCGCTCGGGTCAGTCCCGGCTCAGCAGCGCCGTGGCGAACTGTTCCAGGGACTGCTGGGGATCGAGGATGGCCGGGATGAGGGCCACCAGTTCCGAGGCCAGTGATCGCCCCAGCAGCTGCAGCAGTTGGGCCGCCAGCTGCAGCTTACCGATGGCCAGGGGAACCTGCTCAATCGGCAGCTGTCGGGCCAGCAGCGCCCCCAGGGCGGCGTTACGGCCGACCAGCAGCCCCACCCCCTGCAGCAGCGGCGTCTTCAGGGCTGCGGTCAGGTCCTGCTGCAGCTCCACCTGATCCCGATACCGGGCCACCAGGGTCGTGGCTGTCGCCAGGCAGGTCTGGCGATCGCGCAGCACCATTGCCAGCTGGGCCTGCTGCTGCCCCGGACAAACCTGCAGCAGCAGCCGGGTGAGCGTCTCAAGATTCCAGCCGGGCCGCGCCCGATCAGGGTCGCTGTTCACCAGGGGCAGCAGGGCCGTGCAGCGATCGCCCAGGGTCTCGCGCCGGTAGGCCACCGCCTCGCGGATCGCCTGCTCCTTGGGGCGATCGCCCACTTCCCAGTCGTAGGGCGGGCTCCACTCCCGGGCTGGACGCAGGCGATCCACCTGGGTCACCAGTCCGATCACCGGCACGGACTCGGGGATGCGGATCAGCCAGTCGTGGTCTGTGCCTAGGGCCGGGTCCGTCGCCGGGAGCAGCAGCAGCACCAGATCGGTACTGGCCAGGGCCGTCGCCAGCCGGGCTTCGTCCACTTCGCCCTGGCCGTAGCCGGGACTGTCGATCAGCTGCACCTGGCCACCCTCCGGCAGGTCCCAGGCGTAGGTGGTGAGGATGGTCGTGCTGGGCAGCAGGTCGCGGTGAGCCTGCTCGGTCGCGAACAGGCTGTTGATCAGGCTGCTCTTGCCTGCGCCGGTGCGCCCCAGCAGCAGGATTTGCAGCGGTGCGATCGCCTGCTCAACGGGGGGTAGGTTCGCTTCCAGCAGATCCCGCAGGCTGGCGGTATCGACACTGGCCACGACCGGCGGGGGAGGCGTCAGGGGCGGGGCTTCCCCGGCGTAGAGCTGCAGCGATCGCCGCCAGAGATTCTCCAGGGCAGCTTCCCGCAGCAGCTGGCCGAGGTTCTGCAGCAGCAGCCGGTTCGCCTCCTGCTCCCCGCTGCGTCCGGCTTCCCGGGCCAGCGCCACCGCCGGGTTGAGCCACCACTGGGCCAGCTCCCACAGCTGCAGCCCCTGGCGAATCCAGGGCGCAGCCCGCAGACCCAGCTCGTAGGCCTGCACCGCCTGCCCCACGGTCACCCGATCCAGCTGCGGCCCGAGTTGCGCCATCCAGCGGTCGAGGTCATCGACCGTGCCCCGCAGCAGGCCGTAGGCCTGACCCACCCGAATCTGCAGCAGCGGTCGGTCCGCCTCGGGGTGACAGAGGTCAGCGATCGCCGTCACCAGCGCCAGGCAGCGGCGCCAGAACCCTTCCCAGTCCTCCCAGACCGGCACTTCCCCCCGGGAAGCCTCGATGCAGTCCCGCAGCAGGACCCGAGCCCGCTCAGCCTGGGCGGCATCCAGCCCCTGCACCGGCAGGTCCACCACCACCGGCGCCTCGGCCCGCAGCAGCCGGGCCACGCCCCAGCGCCAGACCAGCACTCCCAGCCCCACCAGGGCCCAGACCCAATTGAGCTGCCAGGCATTCAGCTGCAGCGCCGCCAGGGTGACCAGGGCGATCGCCAGCCCCAGCGGGGGTCCCAGCAGCACCAAGGCCCGCAGGGGCGTCAGGCGGGTCATGAGGGCATCTCCGGAGATTGCCCCAGGCGGTAGTTCTGCCAGGCCTGCTGCATCACCTGCTGCAGTTGCTCGGGTCTGGGCTGACGCCCCTGGCAGACCTCGGCACAGTAGA
>CAWUMD010000088.1:0-9724 GCA_963923365.1 uncultured bacterium | reverse complement strand
CTGCCTGGGTGACTCGCCGAGGCGATGCCCCCTCGGGGCGAAGTCGCCGGGGTTAACCGGCGGCCGAGAGCAGGGGCGACACCCGCAGCAGCTGCTGGGTGTAGGGGTGCTGGGGCTGGCGGAACAGCTGTTCGGTCGCCCCGATTTCCGCCACCTGCCCCTTGAGCAGCACGGCGATGCGATCGCAGAAGTAGCGCGCCACCCAGAGGTCGTGGGTGATGAATAGGTAGGTCAGGCCCAGGTCCTGCTTCAGTTCCGCCAGCAGATCGAGGATCTGGCTGCGTACCGTGGCATCGAGCATGCTCACGGACTCATCGCAGATCAGCAGCTGCGGCCCGGTGATCAGGGCCCGGGCGATCGCCACCCGCTGCTGCTGGCCACCCGAAAGCTGGCGGGGGAAGCGATCGCGGAACGGACCGGGGTCGAGCCCGACCCGCTCCAGCATCCGGTCCACCCGGGCGGCGATCCGATCCGGGGGCTCGAGCCGGTGGATGCGCAGTGGATCGGCGATCGCCTCGGCCACCGTCAGCTGCGGGTTTAGACAGGCCGCCGGGTCCTGGAAGACCATCTGCATCCGGCGCCGCAGCCGGCGCAGGGCCGGGGGCTTGAGACCCACCAGCTCCTGGCCCTCGAAGCGGATACTGCCGCCACTGGGGTGAAGCAACTGCAGGATGGTGCGGCAGAGCGTGCTCTTACCGCAGCCGGATTCACCCACCAGCCCCAGGGTCTCACCCGCAAACAGGTCGAAGCTGATGCCATCCACCGCCGGGATGCGTTCGGGCGGTTTGCGCTGCAGCCGCTCCAGCAGGGTCGGTTCGACGGTGAAGATCTGCTGCAGATCGCGCACCTGCAGCAGCGGTTCCCGGGGCGCGGCAGGGGCGGTGTCCTCCAGGGCCCGGGCCTGGAGCAGCAGGGCTGAGTCGAGCAGCTGACGGGTATAGGGATGCTGGGGCGCGCGGAAGATCGTCCGGGTCTCGCCCTGCTCGACGATCCGTCCGGCGTGGATCACCGCCAGGCGGTTGCAGTAGTCGCCCACCAGGGTGAGGTCGTGGGAGATCAGCAGCAGCCCCAGGTTGCGCTCGCGGCAGAGGCGGGTCAGCTCCGTCAGAATCTCCGCCGAGACAGTGACGTCGAGACTGGTGGTCGGCTCATCGGCGATCAGCAGCGGCGGCTCCAGCAGCAGGGCCAGGGCGATCGCCACCCGCTGGCGCATGCCGCCACTGAATTCATGGGGGTACTGGTTCCAGCGTCGGGCCGGAATGCGCACCGCCTCCAAGGTCTCGAGGGCCCGCTGCTTCGCGCTGCGGCGGCTGAGGTCAGGGCGGTGGCTGAGCAGCGTCTCCAGACAGTGCTCGCCGATGGTCAGCAGCGGGTCCAGACGGGTCATCGGGTCCTGGAAGATCAGCCCCACCTGCTCGCCCCGGAAGCGGCGCAGGGCCGATGGCTCCAGAGCCGGGACCGACCGATCGGCCACCCGCAGATCTCCCTGCACCTCGCTGCCGGGGGGCAGCATCCGCAGCACGGCCTTGCCGAGGGTGCTCTTGCCACAGCCGGATTCACCCACCAGCCCGAGGCGATCGCCCGCCCGCAAGTCCAGATCGATGCCCTCCAACGACCAGGTGGCACTGCCGGGGTAGCGGACCCGCAGATCGCGGAGGCTGAGCAGAGTCATGGGGTCAGAGAGTCGGCGACCGCTTCACAGTAGCGCCCCAGCAGCGTCAGGCGCCCCTGAATCTGGGCGACGCGCTCCGCCCGCCGCTGGGGATCCCGCTGGCGCACCAGGAACTGCCGATCCAGGGCCAGCAGCCGCAGCTGCTTGTGGATCTCCAGGGCGATTCCGGCGGCCTCCGTGGATTCGAGGGCGATCGCCAGGGTCAGCAGCGGCTGCGTCTCCCCTGCTCCTTCCGGCTGCAGAGCGGCCAGACAGGCCTGGGCCTGAACCAACAACGTTGCCCGATTGACAAGCTCAGCCAACACCTTTCTCCCGAAGAAATCCTTAAGGCTTCCGGATCCTGTCTGTAATATTGATGGAATCTGCTGCTCAGGCCGTGTCGGCAGACTTGGAGTGCATGCTTAAAGCACACTCCTGCTCCCGCCGATGCGGTCAGAAGCCCTGGGTGACGCCCCCGCTCGCACGGACCCGACGCCATGACTGTCGCTGCCCCTGTCCGGCCTGATTGCACCTTCGACCTGGCACTGCCGGCCTGGCTCAAGGAGCACCTCGATCAGTTACCGCCAGCGGCCTTCGAGCGCAGCGAAACCCTACCGGAAATCCCGGCTCCCACCGATGAACTGATCGGTCGCGCCTTCCTGTTCGCTCACCTGCTCCACGAGGGACAGACCCGCGCTTCCGGCGAAGCCTACATCGCCCACCCGGTGGCCGTAGCAGCCCTGCTGCGGGACCTGGGGGGCAGCTCGGCGGTTGTGGCCGCAGGCTTCCTCCACGACGTGGTCGAAGACACCGATGTCACCCCCGATGAACTAGGGGCCCGCTTCGGACCGGAGGTGCGCCACCTGGTCGAAGGGGTGACCAAGCTTTCCAAGTTCAACTTCACCAGCAAGACCGAGCACCAGGCCGAGAACTTCCGGCGGATGTTCATGGCCATGGCCCAGGACATCCGGGTGATTCTGGTCAAGCTGGCGGACCGGCTGCACAACATGCGCACCCTCGAGCACCTGGCTGAGGCCAAGCAGCGGCGCATCTCCCGAGAAACCCGGGATATCTTCGCTCCCCTGGCCAACCGCCTCGGCATGGGCCGGGTGAAGTGGGAACTCGAGGATCTCTGCTTCAAGTACCTCGAAGGCGATGAGTACCGCAACATCCGCAACCTGGTAGCCGAGAAGCGGGATGAGCGGGAAGCCAGCCTGAACGAGGCCACGGAACTGCTGCGCCAGCGGCTGGAGCAGTCGGGCATCCACCCCGTCGACGTCAGCGGCCGCCCCAAGCACCTCTACTCCATCTACCGGAAGATGGTGACCCAGCAGAAAGAATTCCGGGAAATCTACGACGTCGCCGCCCTGCGGATCATCGTCGACACCAACGAGGAATGCTATCGGGCCCTGGCGATCGTCCACGATGCCTTCCGGCCGATTCCCGGCCGATTCAAGGACTACATCGGCCTACCCAAGCCGAACCGCTACCAGTCGCTGCACACCACGGTGATCCGCAGCAACGGTCGGCCGATGGAGGTACAGATCCGCACCCTGGAGATGCACCGCATCGCCGAGTACGGGATTGCCGCCCACTGGAAGTACAAGGAAACCGGCGGTTCCCAGGCCACCCTCTCCACCGATGACGAGAAGTTCACCTGGCTGCGGCAGCTGCTGGAGTGGCAGCACGACCTCAAGGACGCCAAGGAGTATCTGGAGAACATCAAAGACAACCTCTTCGATGAGGATGTCTACGTCTTCACGCCCGGGGGCGACGTCGTCTCCCTCGGCCATGGCGCCACGCCGGTGGACTTCGCCTACCGCATCCACACCGAGGTGGGGAACCGCTGCAGCGGCGCCAAGGTGAACGGTCGCATCGTCCCCCTCGACACAGCCCTGAATAACGGCGACATCGTCGAGGTCCTCACCCAGAAGAGCGCCAAGCCCAGCCTTGATTGGCTCAACTTCGTGGTCACCTCCGGGGCCAAGAACCGCATCCGCCAGTGGTACAAACGCAGCCACCACGATGAGAACCTGGCCCGGGGCCGGGAAATGCTGGAGCGGGCCATGGGCAAAAAGGGCTTCGATGCCCTGCTGCGCTCCGAGCCGATGCAGCAGGTGGCCGAGCGCTGCAACTATGCCAATCCCGACGATCTGCTGGCGGCAATCGGCTACGGCGAGGTGACCACCAATCTGGTGGTCAACCGCATCCGCGAGGCGGTGCGATCGCAGCAGGAAATTCCGGTCGCCCGGACCCAGCCCACCACCGAGGAGACCCTGGCGGCGCTCCAGGCCAGTCAGGCCCGCCAGCAGGCCCATCAGGAACGCAACCCCAAACCGGTGAGCAAGTCGCCGATTCTCGGGGTCGAGGGTCTGGTCTACCGCATGGCGGGTTGCTGCAACCCGCTGCCGGGCGAACCGATCATCGGCGCGGTTTCCCTGGGGAACCACGGCATCGCCATCCACCGCCAGGGTTGCCACAATCTGGAGAGCATCGACGGCGATCGCCTGATCCCGGTGCACTGGAACGAGAGTGAAAACCCGTCCGTGCGGCCCCACACCTACCCGGTGAACGTCCAGATCGAGGCGATGGATCGGGTCGGCCTGCTCAAGGACATCCTCACGCGGCTGACGGATCACAACATCAATGTCAGCAACGCCCAGGTGAAGACCGCCCCCAACAAACCGGCAGTGATCAATCTCTGTGTCGAACTGACCAGTTCCGATCAGCTGGGGCGGGTGTTTGCCCAGATCCGTCAGCTCAGTGACGTGCTCAACATCCGCCGCCTCAGCAGTAGCGAGGAATAGCCACGGCACAATGGGTAAGCCGCGTCCCATTGACTGATGCCATCGGTGAATCCGTTTCTGGCCCTTAATTACCAGTCCCCCTTTGCCGAACTGGGGGAGGAGTTCGCCGATCCGGTGCTGGCGGCGGAGTTTCCCCAGACCCGGTTACGGTTCCGCAACGATGCCGTGCTGGCGGAGCTGGGGCTTGAGCCGGCGACGGTGGCGGATGAGCACTTCATCGAGGCCTTCGGGCGCTTCCAGGGACGAGGGCCGTTCCTGTCCATGCGCTACCACGGCTACCAGTTCGGCACCTACAACCCGGAACTGGGGGATGGACGGGGTTTCCTCTACGGTCAGCTGCGCGATCGCAACGGCGAGTGGCGCGACTTCGGCACCAAGGGTTCCGGTCAGACCCCCTGGTCCCGCAGTGGTGATGGCCGCCTCACCCTCAAGGGCGGCGTACGCGAGGTGCTGGCCTCGGAAACCCTGCAGCGGCTGGGAGTGACCACCTGTCGCATCCTCAGTCTGGTCGAGACCGGCGAGTCGCTGATCCGGGGAGATGAACCATCCCCCACCCGCTCCTCGGTGATGGTGCGCTACAACCGCACCCACGTCCGCTTCGGCACGTTCGAGCGGCTGCACTACTTCGGCCGCAAGGACCTGATCGCCCGCCTGCTCGACCACGTGATCGACTGCTACTACCCCCATCTACGGGGAGATGCCGATGCCGGGGCCCGCTTCTACGCCGAGCTGGTGGCGCGTACCGCCGAGCTGGCGGCCCAGTGGATGGCGGCGGGCTTCTGTCATGCGGTCCTGAACACCGACAATATGTCTATCTGCGGTGAGAGCTTCGACTACGGTCCCTGGGCCTTCCTCGACCGCTTCCAGCCCCAGTTCACCGCCGCCTACTTCGACCACAGCGGCCGCTACCGCTATGAGAACCAGCCGGGCATCTGCCGCCTCAATCTGGAACTGCTGCAGGAGCCCCTGGGGCGAGTGATTCCCGGGGCGGACCTGGAGGCGGGGCTGGCAGGCTTCAGCGATCGCTACCAGCAGACCTGGAAGACCCTGATGCTGCGCCGCCTCGGCTTCGCAGCCCTGCCCGACGGCGAGGCCGAAGCCCTGCTGCGGGCGACACTGACCCTGCTGCACGAGAGCCGGGTGGGCTACAACGAGTTCTTCGCCCAGCTGCGCCAGCACTACCGCCCGGACTGGGCCGCGGATCTGGGCGAGATTGTCGAGCAGCTGGCCCGGCCCCAGGCAGACCCCGCCGCCCCGGTGAGCAGCGACCTCTGGCAGCGCTGGCGCGATCAGTACCACCGCTGTCTGGGGCTGGTGAGCGGCGAGGAATGCGAGGCGATCGCCGGGCGGCTGGCCGAGGCCAACCCCCGCATCGTGCCGATTCGACCCGTGGTCGAGTCGGTCTGGGAGCCGATCACTGTGGCGGACGACTGGGAACCCCTGGCCGCCCTGCTGGCCCAGATTGCGGAGTAGCCCCATGACCCGTGCGGACACGATTGTGGCGATCGCCACGGCAGTGGTGCCCCAACAGGGTAGCGTCGGCATTGTCCGGCTCTCGGGATCCGAGGCGGTGGCCATCGGCCAGCGCCTGTTTCGGGTGGCGGGGCAGCAGCCCTGGGAGAGTCACCGTGCTCTCTACGGCTGGGTCGTGGACCCCGACAGTGGTGCTCGCGTCGATGAGGGTCTGCTGCTGCCGATGCTGGCGCCCCGCTCCTACACCCGCGAGGATGTGGTCGAATTCCACTGCCACGGCGGTCTGATGCTGGTGCAGCAGGTGCAGCAGCTCTGCATCCGGGCCGGAGCCCGGCTGGCGGACCCCGGCGAGTTCACCCTGCGGGCCTTCCTGAACGGGCGCCTGGATCTGACCCAGGCAGAGAGCGTGGCGGATCTGGTGGCAGCCCAGTCGCCCCAGGCGGCGATCGCCGCTCTGGGGGGGCTGCAGGGCAAACTGGGCCGACCGATGACGGAACTGCGCCGTCACTGCCTCGAGCTGCTGGCGGAGGTGGAAGCCCGCATCGACTTCGAGGACGATCTGCCCCCCCTGGATCGACCGGCCCTGGTGGCGGATCTTGAGGCCGTCCGTACCCGGCTGCAGCAGGTGCTGGCGGACCGGGAACAGGGCGAACTGCTGCGCACCGGTCTGAAAGTGGCCATCGTCGGGCGGCCCAATGTCGGTAAGTCGAGCCTGCTCAACGCCTGGAGCCGCAGCGACCGGGCCATCGTCACCGACCTGCCGGGCACCACCCGGGATGTGGTCGAGTCGCAGCTGGTGGTGGGCGGCATTCCCGTGCAGGTGCTCGATACCGCGGGCATCCGCGAGACCGAGGATCAGGTGGAGCGCATCGGTGTCGAGCGATCGCGTCAGGCGGCCCGCTCGGCGGATCTGGTGCTGTTCGTGATCGACGCCAGCCAGGGCTGGGGTGCCGGGGAGGCCGCAATTCGGGAGGCCGTGGGCGATCGCCCCTGCCTGCTGGTGCTCAACAAGTGTGATCTGCTCAGCGCTGCTGACCCCGAGGTTCCCGATCGGTTCCTGGGCCGGGTGCGCACCGCCGTCGCCCAGGGCGAGGGCATCCGGGAGCTGGAGGCCGCCCTGCTGGCCGTGGTCGGTGCCGGTAATCTGAGTGCCCGCAACCTCGACTGGGCCCTGAATCAGCGTCAGGCCGCCGCCCTGGAGCAGGCCTGCGAGAGTCTGGAGCGGGTGCTCGAGACCATCCAGCAGCAGTTACCCCTCGATTTCTGGAGTATCGATCTGCGCGCTGCGACCCAGGCCCTGGGGGAGATCACCGGCGAGAGCGTGACCGAGTCGATGCTCGATCGCATCTTCAGCCGCTTCTGCATCGGCAAATAAGCCGGATAGGGCAGGCAGCCGTCACGACTGAAATTTTCCCTGATTCAGATTTATATTGAGTATGCTGCAGCCTCCGGTTTCCTCCCCAGTGTTCAGTCGTGATCTGCCGGTCAATCCGCCGGGCTGGCTAGAAGCATTAGAGCAAGGACTCTGGCCCCCATCCCAGTTACTGATCCTCACGAACCTATCGGGGACGGAGCAGACCCGGCTGCTGACGGTGGCACAACGGGGGCCCTTGCCCTTGGTCCTGGTCGAGCCCGAGTCGGATGTCGCAGCCGAGCTGCGATCGCGGGCCCTGGCGGTGCTGCCCCTCGAGCACCTGAATGAGTCGCTGCTGGCCGCGCTGCGGCGAGATTGGCAGCAGCGCCAGCGCATTGCCGAGCTGGAGCCCCGGGCAGTGGAACTGGATCGGAGACAGGGACTCAGTCGGGAGTTGCAGTTGCCACCCGACCCCTGTCATCACCTGGACTTTGTGGCTAGTGGTCTGCCCGGCGGGCTCTACCAGAGTCGGCTGGAGGTAGATGGCCGCTTCTGGTTCAACTACATCTCTCCGGCAGCTCGGCAGTTCTTCGGTCTCGAGCCGGATCAGGTGACGCTGCCGGGAGAAGCACTCGGGCAGTTAGTGGTGGTCGAGGACCTGGAGCGGGTGCAGGCTGCAATACTCAAGGCCGCAACCGAACTCTCGCTGTTCCGTGAACTGATTCAGATGGTGGGTCTGCACGGTCAGATCTACACGATGGAATCGATTGCCAGGCCATACCGGGAGCCGGATGGGGCTGTGCAGTTCATGGGTGTGGTCATCGACCGGACGGTCGAAACCAGTATGCGCCAGCAACAGGACCGGCTCGGGAGGGAGCTGCATGTCCGCCACCAGTTGCAGGAACAGCTGCTGGAACTGATTCCCTCCAGCTACTCGATCTTCAACCTGGCCACCCGGACGCTGGAGGCGATACCTGTTTCCAACCTGGAGTCATCCTTTGGTTGTGCCAAGGGGGAGCGGCCTACTGACTTCTGGGCCAGTCTGCTGCATCCCGATGATCGCGAGGCCATGGAGGAGGCTCTGGCGCGGACATTCACCCTGGCCGATGGTGAAATCGCCACCTCGGAACTGCGCTATCGCAATGCCCAGGGGATCTATTTCCCCATCCGCACCTGGACCCAGGTATTGGAGCGGGATGATTCCGGCCAACCGCTGCGGATTGCCACGATTTCGGCTGATCTCTCCCGGCTGCGGCACATGGAATCCCAGTTAGCTCAGGCCCGGGATGCCCTGGATCTGGTGCTGATGAGCAGTGGCAGCAGTTATTACTGCTTCCCGATGGACCCGGCCCGAACCGGTTTTCAGGCCTACATGAGTGCGAACCTGTTCCGCGCCCTGGGACTATCGCCGGATGCGGAGCCAACAGAGGCGCTGAAGATCCTGATGGAACGCATGCATCCAGAGGATCGGGGCTGGTTTGACCAGACCCTGGCCAGCCTCCGCGAGGAGGGACAGACCTGGAACAACCTCTACCGCCGTCTGGATTCGGCAGGGGAATACCGCTGGTATCAGGACCAGGGGTCGGTGATTCGGGACCGCGATGGCGTTCTCTACTACCAGGGCATCAGCTTCGACATCACGGAGTACAAACAGACCCAGGAAGCCCTGGAGGAAGCCTCCCGGGCTAAGGATCGCTTCCTGGCCCAGATGAGCCACGAGCTGCGGACCCCTCTGACCGCCATGCTCAGCCTCTGCGAGAACCTCGAGTCGGGTATCTATGGCCAGTTACCTCCGGCGGCGGCACGCAAGCTGGAGGGCCTGCAGCAGAGTGGCCGACATCTGCTCAGCCTGATCGAGGATCTACTGGACTTCGGACGCATTGCCAGTGGTGAGATGCTTTGCATCCGGTCCGACGTGGATGTGGAGTCCTTCTGTCGGCGCACCCTGGAGCTGGTCCGCCCCCTGGCCGCCGATAAGGACGTCCGCCTGCGGCTGCTGGCCTCCCTGGGGGACCATCAGGCCAGCCTGGACGAACGGCTGATCCGGCAATTGCTGGTCAACCTGCTCCAGAACGCGATTCGCTTCAGTAGCCGGGGCGATCGCATCGATGTGGAGGTCGACTGGCGCCCATCGGATGACGCCACCCAGGCACCGACCCTGGTGCTGGCGGTCAGCGACCAGGGACCGGGCATCGACCCTCAGCTGCAGCAGCGCATCTTCGAGCCGTTTTTCCAGGGACCACCGCCGCCCGGCGAGACCGAGCGGGGCACGGGTCAGGGCCTGGCCCTGGTGAAGCGGATCGCCGATCTGCACGGGGGCACCATCGAGCTGGACAGCGCTCCGGGGCGAGGCAGCTGTTTCCGACTGGTTCTGCCGCCTGCGGCGGCAGAACCGCAGACGGCAGAACCGCAGACGGCAGAACCGCAGACGGCAGAACC
>CAWUMD010000087.1:0-9827 GCA_963923365.1 uncultured bacterium | reverse complement strand
GAATCAGGGCATTGCGGAGCGCATGGTTGAACAGAATCCGCCGCTCGGGGATGCCCCGGGCCCGGGCCGCATCGACGTAGTCCGACTGCAGGGCCAGCCGCAGGTTGACCCGACCGATGCGCTCGAAGATGCCACTCAGCAGCAGTCCCAGGGTTCCGGCGGGCAGGGCCAGATACCAGAGCGCCAGACCGCAGGCCCGCCAGTCGCCCTGGAGCAGGGCATCGACGGTGTAGAGCCCGGTCGGCCCCAGGGGCGGCTCCAGGGTGACCGGGTAGCGGGTACCGATCGGGAACCAGCCCAGCTGCACCGCGAACAGCAGCTGCACCAGCATCGCCGCCCAGAAGGGGGGCAGGGCATAGGTGACGATGCCGAACAGCCGCCCGGCGGCATCGCGACGGCTATCCGGGCGGGCCGCCGTAGCCAGGCCCACCCCCAGACCCACCACCAGAGCAATCACCAGGCTGGCGATCGCCAGCTCCGCCGTCGCCGGGAAATGCCGGGCGATGATCGCCGTCACCCGCTCCCCCTGGCTGGTGAGGGAGGTGCCGAGATCGCCCCGCAGCAGATCGCCGAGGTAGTGGAGGTACTGCAGCGGCAGCGGCAGATTCAGCCCCAACTGAGCCCGCAGCTGTTGGCGCACCTCGGGCGGAGCCTTGGGGCCGAGGATGGCATCGACGGGATCACCGGGGGTGGCCCGCAGCAGCAGGAACACCAGGGTGGCGATCGCCCAGAGCATCAGCGGCGCCAGCAGCACCCGGCTCAGGAGGTAGGACTGGAGCGACTTAGCGCGCGACATGGGCTCGGGAGAACTCACCGAAGGAAATCAGACCGGTCACCTGCAGCCCCCGTCCCCGCACGTCCGGGCGGGTGAACAGGTACTCCCGGTTCACCCACAGGGGCAGGTAGGGCACATCCTCGGCCACCTGCCGCTGCAGGCGGGTGAGTAACTGCTGGCGCGGACCGGGGATGGCGATCGCTCCGGACTGCTCCAGCCACTGCTGCACCGTCGGCTGCCAGTAGAAGGAGCCCATCTGGCGGCTGGCCCCGTCCTGGCAGCCATCCCGATCATTGCCTCGCTGACAGGCCAGAAACGGCTGCAGGTAGTTATCCGGGTCGAAGAAATCCGGGGCCCAGTCGAGCAGGAACAGGGGATAGGCCCCCTTGTCCAGGTTCTGGTAAGCGGTGGTTGATTCCACCCCCTGGATCTCCAGCTGCATCAGCCCGCCCAGACGCCGCTGCACGGCGGCTCGCAGGGTACTGGCCACCAGTTCGCCGCTACTGGTATTGGAGCGATACCAGAGGGTGAGTCGCAGCGGTCGCCGGGGGCTGTAGCCGAGGCCGGTGAGCAGGCGTCGGGCCAGGGCCGGATTGCCCGTCGCCCCGTAGCGCTCGAAGCTGGGCACCGCGGCCGCGAAGGCCGGGGGCACGAGGCTGTAGAGGGGCTGCACCTGCCCGGCGAACACCCGCCGATCGAGCAGGGGACGATCCAGCACCGCCGCCAGGGCCTGTCGCACCGGGCGCTGATCGAGGGGAGCACTGGTGAGATTGATGCTCAGGAAACTGACCGCCAGCCCCGGACCGACCACAACCCGCACCTGGCCCCACCGGGCCTGCTGCTGCAGAGCCCGCACCTGATCCACATCCAGCCCGCCCAGGGTGACATCCACCAGGCCGGTGCCCAGGGCGTTGTAGAGAGTGGAACCGCTGGCGAACAGCTGCAGATCGACGCCCCCGTTAGCCGGGCGAGGGCCCCAGTAATCGGCAAAGGGCTCCAGGTGCAGGCGATCGCTGCCCCGGCTCACCAGTCGGTAGGGGCCGGTACCGACAAAGCGGTCCGTCAGAAAGGCCCCTTGGCCCAGGCGGTAGGCCCGGGGCGAGACCGCACAGAGGCCCGGGAAGGTGAGCAGGGCCAGGAAAGGGGCAAAGGGCCGAGTGAGCCGGATTTCCAGGGTGTAGGGGTCCGGCGTGGCGATCGCCGCGATCCGGTCCGCCAGCAGCACCGATGCCTGACCCCCGTTTCGCTGGAACCGGCGCAGGGAGAAGGCCATCGCTGCGGCATCGAAGCGGCTACCGTCGTGGAAGCGTACGCCCCGCCGCAGGGAAATGCGGTAGGTGAGGCCGTCCGCACTCACCTGGGGCAGAGCCGTCGCCAGCTGGGGGACGATGCGGGTGGTGCCGGGGGCGTAGGCGTAGAGGCGATCGCCCAGATTCTGGAACAGGGTCCCCGCCAGACTCTCGTAGGCGTCCGCCGGGTCGAGGGTGCGCAGCCGCCCGGTGCTGCCGAGGACGAGGCGATCGCCCCGGGGCGGCAGCAGAGACTGGCATCCCCCCAGGCCCACCAGCAGCAGGGCCAGGATCCGCAGACGCCGCCTCATCCGTCGATCCGGGTGAAGCGGTGCTCAATCCGGGCCGGGCGCCCGGACTCTTCCCGCAGCGTCTCGGTACAGCGGATCTCCCGGCCCCCCACCCGGCAGTCGAAGCGACTGCGGTCCGGGCCCTGGGCCAGGGCAGCCCCCCACGCTCCGACGAAGCGATTCCGGCTGGGGAACTGGCCGTACACCAATAGACAGGGGCGATCGCCCTCCGGGCAGAAGCGCAGATACGCATCTCCCAGGGCCAGGGTGCCGCGGTCCGTCTGCGTCCCCACCGCCCGGTCCGCAATGAACTCCTGCTCGAGATGCTGCACCCGGTCCAGCCGGTACCGCGTCCAGTCCGGCCGCTGACAGCCCGCCAGGCCGACCAGCAGACCAACCGCCAAAGTCCGACGGCCGATCCGCCGGGCTCTGCTGCCTCCGCTCTTCCGCACCGACTGGTTCAAACCGATACCCTCACTTGCGGTAGAACAGCTTGAGGCTGTCCGGGTCGCCGACAAACCGCCAGTGCCAGGGTTCGTAGCTCACGCCCTGGGCATTGCCCCGGGGAAAGGACATCTCGAAGTTGAAGCGATTGGCATTGTCCTTCAGCCAGCGGAAGGCCGCCGTCTGATCGAAACCGGGCTCGACGTTGGTGTCGGGGCGATCGCCATCACCGATGTCGAGGGCAAAGCCGGTGTGGTGCTCGCTGTAGCCGGGCGGGGCACTGACCTTGGCCCGTTCCTGCACCGACTGATTGCGGTCGGACTTGACCCCGAAATAGATGTCCTGCTGCTGCTTGAGGGAGCGGAAGCCGGAGAGCGGCACCAGCCGCACCCCCGACCGCAGGGCGGCCTGCTGCATGGTCCGAAAGGCATCGGCGACCACCGGACGCAGGCGAATCCCCTCCACCTCAATCAGCGCCCCGGCTGCAGCTTCGGGATAGGGATGATGGCCCAGCAGCGTCCCGTCCCGGGCCGGGGCCGGCAGAGCCCCCGGCAGGGCTGTCGGGCTGGGGCGTCGGACCACAGTCACCACCGCTACAGCGCTGGCGACCAGGGCGATCGCCCCCAGCAGCACCAGAGGCCGACGGCTGGTCGGTTTCGGGGTCGGCCGCAACTCCCGCTCCGCGAAGGGAATATCGTCGCCGTACTCGAATGCCATCAGGGCGGGTGCCGGAAACCGTCTCAGATTCTAGCCCGCGGTCCTGGCTGCGGAACGCCGCCACACCCCCTTGCGGGGGCTGAACACCAGGGCCAGCAGAAACACCCCGAAGGCCACCAGGGAAATCGTGGCACCGGAGGGCAGATTAGCCCAGTAGCTGAGGAAGAGGCCTCCCACCGCCGCCAGCATCCCCAGCAGGGCCGAGACCAGCAGCATCTCGTGCAGTTCCCGCACCAGCAGGTAGGCTGCCAGGGCCGGGCAGGCAATCATCGCGATGATCAGAATCACCCCCACCGACTGCATACCGGCAATGATGGTCAGGGTGATGGCGCCGGTCATCGCCAGCCGGATGCGCCCCACGGGCAGCCCCAGCGCCTGGGCCCCCGCCGGATCGAAGGAGTAGTAGAGCAGCGGTCGGTAGAAGCAGGTGATCAGCCCCAGCAGCAGCAGGGCGATCGCGCCGGTGCGCCAGAGATCCCCCGGGGTGACACTGAGCAGATCTCCGAACAGGAACGCCTCCAGATTGAGGCGACTGTGCAGCACCGGCACCAGCAGCACCCCCAGGGCGAAAAAGCTGGCCAGCACCGCATTCATCGCCGCCTCGGGCCGAATCACCTGCAGCCACTCGATGCCGTTCAGCACCAGGGTGCTGGCCAGCCCCGAGAGAAATGCCCCGATGCTCAGGTCCCAGCCCAGAGCCCCGGCAATCACTACCCCCGGCAGCACCGAGTGGGAAATCACATTGGCCAGGAAGCCCAGCCGTTGCACCACCAGCCAGCTGCCCACCACCGGACAGAGCAGCCCGGTCAGCAGGGCCATACCCAGGGCCCGACGGAAGAAGTCGAACCCCAGGGGATCAGTAAGCCATTCCGGCATCGGCGCAGTAGGGGAAGAAAGGTCAGGAAACTGAACCAGCGCCATCAGATATTCTTGACAGTCGCTGTAGCCTCGATGCTATCCGGTTCGGCGATCAGCGATTATGTTGATCCTTCGCTGCCCCAATCTCCCCAAAGGTCATCTGACACCTTGTCCAGAGCTTCCCTCGCCAAATCGGCCCCTCCCCGCACTCAGCGCCCGGGCCTGATGCTGCCCCTGCTGGTGGCGATGGGCATCTCCGCCGGAGCCGGGGTGATGGCCGGACTGGCCGTCTCCGACCTGACCGGGGGGCAGCGCCACGTTGCCAGCCGGGGCGATCGCCCCGCACCCACCGTCGCGGTGGCCGCCACCCTGGAGCCCAACGCGGATCAGCCCAGCAACTACCCCCTGGCGGCCCTGGAAGATCAGGCCAAGCCCTTCCACTACGCCAAACAGGACAATGCCTTCCTGGCGATCGCCGCCCCCCGTCGCCTCACCCTGGATGCCCTGGAGGGCTGGGACCGCGAGGATGAAGCCTATAAGGACAAACAGGCCTATCTCTACATCTCCGGGCCGATGTACGAGGCCAGCAGTCCCTCGGAACGCAACAACCATTGGCGTCCCCTCGGGGATCTGAAGCTGGCCAGCCGCACCCTGATGAGCGCCAACCGGGCCGCCGCCCGCAGCCGCGCCTTCATTGCCATCGACAAGGACGGGAAAGCCAGCTTCGGCTATGGCGAACTCACCCCCGAACGGGATCAGCGCTACGACATCTTCATCGGCGGTCTGCACGCCCTCTACAACGACCGTGAGCCCGCACCCCCGACCTATAAACCGGCCTACGAAAGCAGCGCCGGTCAGTCCGTGCGAGCCTACCTGCCCCGCACCCGAATCATCTACGGGCTCACCCCCCGGGGCAATCTGGTCTTCGTGATGAGCTACGGTGGCTGGACCCTGGAACAGGCCGAGAAGTTCAGCCGTGAGCAGGGGCTGGTAGCGGCCTACATGCCGGATCACGCCTCCAAGTCACGCTTCATCGTGCCAGGCCAGTACGCCTACTCCTCTTACGACGTCAACGGCCCCACCCAGGGCGCCCTCAGTTTTGCCCACGTGCCCTACATGCTGCGACTGGCCGACTACGGTGCGTCCCCCCGGGTCGTGCTCACCACCCGCAACTGGGCTCCCCGCTGCAACCCCTGGAACTGCTGGCTGCAGCAGCTGACCCAGCGCCTCGGCCTATAGCAGCGGCAACCTCAGAACCGGAAGGTGGTCTTCACCAGCGGCACTACCAGGTTCCCGGTCACGAACTGGGCCCGGTTGAAGGGATTGGGGGCACCCCCGGTGACATTGGTGACCAGATAGATGGCCGGGGTGATCGAGATGCTATCGGTGACCTGGTAGCGGTAGTAGGTCTCGAACGCCCAGTTGCCACTATCCACCCCATCGGGCTGGGTCGAGGCCGTCACGTAGGGCGCCTGTCCGAAGGCGAGGCCGAACTCGTTGCCGACCCCGAACAGGTTGGGCAGTTGCAGTCCCAGATTCCAGGCCTGGACCGTGCTGGTGTTGCCGGAGGCCGCCAGGAAACTGACGCCGTAGGCGGCACTGAGGACCAGATCGGGGGAGATCGCCCAACCGAGTCCCAGGCCGAGGTTATTGCTGCTCACCAGGGCCGTGAAATCGTCCGTGGGACCGGTGAAGGCCCGGAAGGTGCCGTAGTTGACCCCACCGTAGGACTGGGTGTCCTCGGGCTGGAAGGACGGGCCGTTGCGGTAGGCGTAGGCCAGCGCCCCAATCACCCGTCCATCGTTCGACTTGTAGGACAGCTGGGTGGTGGCCTGCAGCCCGGCGGAGAAGAAACCCCCGTTGCCGATGGTCGAGTCGACACCACCGTTCAGGCCGGCATTCTGAGCCGAGTAGACCGCCCCGAAGCTCCAGTTACGATTCAGAGCCCAGTTGAAACCCACCGAGGCCACAGGCGCCGCATCCGAGTCCGAAAAGATGTTCGGCAGGCCGGTGGTGAACAGGTAGGAAATCTGGGAGTTGTAGAAGGTGCCGTCCGTGCCCAGCACATCGATGGCGCGGGTGTTGGCTGCCCCGATCAGGAAATTCAGGTCACCCACCGGGAAGGAGTACTTCAGACCATCGATGGCGAAGCTGGGCGAGACCCCCGTTCCGGGACCATTGAGGGCGTCGAGGTTGAGGGTACCGGCGGGCAGGAAGGGATAGCCGCCGTTCGGGTTATCCGTTCCTGCCGCAGCCCCCAGGTTGGAGGGAGAGTTGATCGTGTTGGCGGTCAGGGTAAGGGAGAGCAGGTCCCGACCACTGAAGCTGGTACTGAAGTTGAGGGAGGTCTTGGTGGCGAAGGCGGTGCCGGTGTCGGTTCCGGCAGGGTTGTAGGCCTTGTAGAGCAGTAGGTTCACCTCACCCGAGAGCTTCGTCGTGGTGCTGAACTGCTGTGCCTGGACCTCCTGGGCTCGGGCCTCCAGCCTGGCCACCTGACCCCGCAGGCTGGCCAGCTCCGCCTGAAACTCCTGGGCCAGCCGCTTCGCCGCCTCCAGATCCGGCCGAGCGGCGATCGCCTCACTCACCTTGTCAAGGCAGGCATTCAACCCGGCAGCGAACTCGAAGCGACTCAGCGGTCGATTCCCCTGGAAGGTCCGACTGGGGTAGCCGACCATGCAGCCATAGCGTTCGACCAGGGACTGCAGCGCCTGGTAGGCCCAATCGGTCGGCTGGACGTCGCTGAGCTGGGTCATCGACGTCACCTGACCGGCGGCGGCCGCCTGCACGGCCACCCGATCCGTCTTATCGAGCACAGCCATGTCTGCGGCCAGGGCCGACTGAGCCATCAGGCAGCCTGCCGGAAAACCCACCAGCGCTATCGCACGCTTCATACCATCACCCTCACACACACCATCAGCCAAAGAACCTTGACACAGGAGACCGGCCGCAGACCATGCCCACCCGGGCGTTCCCGACCACAGCACTCTCTGCCCCAGACAGCTTATCGGCAAAAACGATTCTCATTTTTATCGATAAGCTGTGGCCATTCCAGCCACCGGAAGATCCGCAACGGTTGCACATCGCTGTCAGCCTAGAGCCAGGCAGCAGAGCCGAGGGGTGTGGCGGCACACCTCACCCCCTACCTCTCATCCTCCCGGAGATGCCCCATGCGGGCATACCGGATTGTGGAAGCCCGGTGCCTGCGCTCAGATAGAGCCTGACATCCTGTGCTGTGCCCATGCTCACGGCTCCACTCTTCGCCCTGCATATCCCGGATGGCTTCCTCAGCCCCGGCATCGCCATCGGCGGCTGGGCGATCGCCCTGGGGACCATCACCCTCACCCTGCGGGATGGCCGCCGCCGTCAGGGCGAGGCCCTGGCTGCCCACCTGGGAGTGGCCGCTGCCTTTGTCTTCGCTGCCCAGATGATCAACTTCCCGATTCCCGGCGGCACCAGCGGGCACCTGCTGGGGGGCACCCTGCTGGGCATTCTGATGGGTCGCCGCAGCGCCAGTCTGGCCCTGGCCCTGGTCTTTGCGGTGCAGGCGCTGGTCTTCCAGGACGGTGGCCTCGCCAGCTTCGGCACCAACTACCTGAACATGGGCCTGATCGGCTGCTGGGGCGGAACCAGCCTCTGGCAGGTGCTGCAGCGCCTCGGCCTCGGCCGGAACGTTGCTGCCGCGATCGCCGCCTGGGCTGCCGTCGTTGTCGCCGCCCTGGCCTGTGCCCTGGAGCTGGCCGCCTCCGGTACCGTTCCCCTGAGCACGGCGCTCCCGGCACTGCTGGGCTGGCACCTGCTGATCGGGGTGGGCGAGGGGGCAATCACCGCCACCGTCGTTGGGTTCCTGGGTCGGGTCCGCCCCGACCTGCTGCAAGCCGCACCCCAACCGGCCTGGAGATAGACCATGCAGACCCGCTTCCCTCGCGTTAACCGCCGTCTAGGCCTGATTGCCGCCCTGGCGATCGCCACGCTGCTCTCCCCCTTCGCCAGCAGCCTGCCGGACGGTCTCGACCGAGTCGCCCAGGATCTGGGCTTCGATCGCCGCAGTGACACCTTGCCGCTGGCGCGCCGCCTGCCCACGGCCCAACTGTTCGAGGAGTACCAGCTCCGGGGAGTGCCCAAGCCGCTCGCCACCCCCCTGGCAGGCCTGTTCGGCACCCTGCTCTGCTTCGGCCTGGGTCAGATCCTGGGTCGGCGGGCCGAGTGAGCGGTCAAGCCGTTCCCCAGCGGTTGGCGCTGAGCAGCCTGCTGCTGGTGCTGCTGGCCTTCACCCCTCCCGCGCGCAGCCTCACCCTCGTCAGCTACGCCCTGCTGCTGGGCCTGACCTGCGGCTCCCAGTGGCGCTGGCCCCAGTGGCCGGAGACGCTGTTTCTGCTGCTGCTCTTTCCCACCCTGCTGCAGCAGGGCTGGTGGCTGGCCCTGGCGATCGCTGCCAAGGCCCTGCTGACCGTGGTGGGTCTGCGGGCCCTGGCCCGGTGCTATTCCCTCTCCACCCTGCTGGGCTTCCTGGCCCGACTCGGCATCCCGCCGGAACTGCTCAGTGCCGCCCTGGTGATGCACCAGCAGGGGGTGATGCTGCAGCGGGATACCCGACAGTTGCAGCGGGCGGCCCAGTTACGGGGACTGACGGTGAACCGGCCCCGCCACCGCCTGCTCAGTGGCGCGATGATTGGCGGCCTGTTCCTGCGCAGCCTGGAGCGGGGGGAGCGGGTACAACGGGCCCTGCAGTTGCGCGGCGTGGGCCAGGGCCTGCCTCTGCCCCAGCTAGAGTGGCAGGCACAGCAACCGCTGCAGCTTCTGGTCCTGGGTCTGGGGCTGGTGAGCCTGCAATTCCTTCCCCTGACCACGCCGTGAGAATCGACTGTCACCAGCTCAGCTACCAATACCCCGACGGCACCGGGGCGATCGCCGACCTGAGCCTGAGCATTCGGGCCGGTGATCGGGTCGCCCTGGTGGGAGCCAACGGCTCCGGCAAATCCACGCTGCTGCTGCTGCTCACCGGCCTGCTGCGCCCTAGCCAGGGAAGCGTCAGCCTGGACGGACAGCCCCTCAGTCGCCAGAACCAGACCGTCCTGCGCCAACGCCTGGGACTGGTCTTCCAGACGCCCGCCGACCAACTGTTCATGCCCACCCTGCTGGAGGACGTGATGGCCGGCCCCCTGGCGGCTGGGCTCAGCGCCGAGCAGGCTCGCCTCCGGGCCGTCGCCGCCCTCGACCGGGTCGGCCTGACGACCGAGGCCTACGACCGCTTCCCCGGACACCTCTCGGGGGGCGAACAGCAACGGGCGGCGATCGCCGGTCTGCTGGCCCTGGACCCGGACCTGCTGCTGCTGGACGAACCCACCGCCCATCTCGATCCCCGCGGGCGACGCCAGCTGCTGGAACTGCTGCAGACCCTGCCCCAGACTCTGGTGATTGCCACCCACGACCTCGACTTCGCACTGGACCTCTGCC
>CAWUMD010000086.1:0-9999 GCA_963923365.1 uncultured bacterium | reverse complement strand
CCCCCGTCTACCCGGCCGGAGCCTCCGGCGGCCAGCCCCCGCCGACTGAGCGGCGCCTCCAGCCGCATGCCCCGCTCCGCCCGTCGCCCCCGAGGTGGTGACGAGAGCCGTGGGGCCGTCGCTTCCCGGCCCGAGAGCGATCGCCCGGCGGGCAACCCCGACGAGCCCTACGTCGATTTCAAGCCGCTGCCGCCCCTGGGGAACGTCGAGGCTGATAACTCCAATCAGTTCGATGACTGAGCCCCGCGCTCATTCCTCCCTCGCACGAGCATCCAGAGTCTGGGTGCTCGTGCTGTTTCTGGCCCTGACGGGCTGTGGTGGCGGGCAGCCGGTAAGTACGCCGCTGCTCAACAGTCCCCAGGCGGAGACGGCCCCGGCCCTGAGCGGCGATGGGCGACTGATCGCCTACGTTGCGGACCGCCCCGGTCGCCAGGAGCTGATTCTCTACGACCTGGAGGCGAAGCAGCGCCTGCCCCTGAGTGGGGTGCTGCCGGACGGAGCGATCGCCGAGAGTCCCAGCCTCAGCCGCACCGGTCGCTATCTGGTCTTTGTCTCCCTGGACCAGGGCCACAGTGAACTGATGATCCACGACCGGGCCACCACTCGCACCGAGCGCCTGCTGCCGGGCTGGAATGCGGCGGTGCGATCGCCCTCCATCAGCCCCGACGGTCGCTATGTGGCCTTCCAGAGCAGCCGTCGCGGCCAGTGGGATATCGAACTCTACGACCGGGGCGATCGCACGGAACTGGATCTGCCCCAGGGCAACCCGGAGGCCTCGCCGCCGGTGACGCCTTAACTGCGGCTGGGTTCGAAGCCGAGGTAGCCGCGGGGGGTGATGAACCAGCCCGCATGGTTGAAGCTGCTGCGGTTGCCGATCAGCACCGTGGTCAGCATGTCGATTTCGTGGTCGAGCATCTCGCCCAGGGTGGTGAGCGTGACCTGCTCATCCTCTCGGTAGGCGGAGCGTACCAGGGCCACCGGCGTGTGGACGGGGCGATGCTCCAGCATCAGATCCCGGGCGACGCTGACCTGGGTGGTGCGGGTCTTCGATCGGGGGTTGTAGAGGGCGACCACGAAGTCCGCCGCCGCCGCCGCCCGCAGCCGCTGCTCAATCACCGGCCAGGGGGTGAGCAGATCGCTGAGGCTGATGGCGCAGAAGTCGTGCATCAGCGGTGCCCCCACCCGGGAGGCTGATGATTGCAGGGCGCTGATCCCCGGCACCACCCGCACGGCGGGCTGCTGACCGTCCCAGCCCTGCTCCGCCAGACATTCCAGCACCAGTCCGGCCATGGCGTAGATGCCGCAGTCGCCGGAGGAGACCATTGCCACTGAGAGGCCGCGCCGGGCCAGGGCGATTGCCCGCTCTGCCCGCTGGCGCTCCTGGGTGAGGCTGGAGGCTTCGCGGATCTGTCCCGGTCTGGTTAGGGGGGCCAGCAGATCCAGATAGAGACCGTAGCCGATCAGCACGTCCGCCTCACGGATCGCCTGTCGGGCCAGGGGCGGCAGCAGATCGAGGCTGCCGGGGCCGGTACCCACCAGGGCCAGCTGACCGGGCCGGGGATTGAACTCTTCGATAGCCTGGGCGATCGCCACGGTAACCGCCCCAGGCTTGTTGGGCTGCCGGAAAATCCGCTTGTTCAGCCGCAGCTGGCCGCCACCGTAGTCAGCACAGGCCCGCAGGGCCGCCGCCTCCGCCACGCTGGGGGTACCTACCTCCGCCGCCACCACTGCTGAGGGAGTCGGCACAGTAATGTCCTTCAGCTCCTCGGCCCCGAAGCAGCGCAGGGGCCAGCCCTGGGCCTGACTCAGCGACTGCAGCCCCACCTCGTCCGCCTTCAGATCGAGGGAGGCCAGCCCGGCGATCGCCTCGGCGGCCAGCCCGGCCTCGGCCAGGGCGTCACGCACGGCGGTCTCAATCAGAGCGTGGGAACTGCCCCGTTCGCAACCGATGCCCACCCAGAGCAGGCGCGGGTGCCAGTGGACCGTGCGGGCTGTCTCGCTGGCGGCCTCCGGGCCAATGTGCAGGGTAGCGGTGGCCGCCGGGTCCGTGACCAGATCGGGCCAGCCCTGGCGCCAAAGGTCCGTGCCGCCGCTCTGCTCCAGCCGCAGCGGTTCCCGGCGGGCCAGGGTAGCGGCTACTCCGGTCCAGTTGCCGCTACCACGCACCCAGCCGAAGGGGGTGCCGAAGGTATCCAGGGGCGGACGCTGCTGGGCCTCGGCGCTGCCGCTGAGCAGCACCGGTCGGTCCAGGGCGATCGCCACCGCCCTGGCCAGGTCATCGCCGCCACCGACATGGCCGCCGCAGAGGCAGATCACCGGCTGATCCGGCTCACCCACCACCAGCACAGCCGGGTCGGTGTGCTTGTCCTGCAGCAGCGGCGCGATCAGGCGCACGGTGGCCCCGCAGGCGAGGCTGAACACCAGTCCCCGATAGCGCGACCACAGCTCCGGCAGCTGATCGCCGAGGCGGCCCGGCCAGCGCTGGGCCGTCAGGTCGGCGTCGAGGTCTGCAGGCAGCCAGAGGTCGGCACCGCTGCTGGTCAGCCAGGGCTGGAGAGCGCGGGCGGCCTCGGTGGTGACGGCGATCGCCGCCAGCGGCCCGAACCGCTGCCAGGAGGGATCGTGCATGGGGTTAGGCGTCCTTGAGCAGGCGGTCGATGACGGTAGCGGACTGGCGGGCATAGCCGCCGCCGAACAGATTGAAGTGGTTGAGCAGGTGGTAGAGGTTGTAGAGCTCCCGCCGCTGCTCGTAGCCCCGCTCCAGGGGCCAGGTGGCCCGATAGCCGTCGTAGAAGGCGCGGGGGAAACCGCCGAACAGCTCGGTCATCGCCAGATCCACCTCGCGATCGCCGTAGTAACTGGCGGGGTCGAAGATGCTGGGACGACCGTCCTGGCCGATGCCCGCATTGCCGCCCCAGAGGTCACCGTGGCAGAGGCTGGGCTGGGGCTCGTGACCCGCCAGCAGCGATGGGATCGCGGCCAGCAGGCGATCGCCGTTGGGGAAGTCCGCCCCGTTGCGCCGGGCCAGCTTCAGCTGATAGCCGATGCGGTGACGCTGCCAGAACTCGGCCCAGGTGTCGGTCCAGGGGTTGGGTTGGGGCGTGGTGCCGATCCAGTTGTCGCGCTCCCAGCCGAAACTCCGGGGCGATGCGCTCTGACGGTGCAGGGTTGCCAGCCCCACCCCCAACTGGTACCAGCTGTCGGGACTGCCCGCCCCCAGATCCAGCCAGTCCAGGGCCAGGAAGCTGCGATCGCCGCTCACCCCCTGGGCGATGGGCCGCGGAATGTGCAGACCGCTGGCGATCGCCGCCAGTGCATCCAGGGCTGCGGCTTCGGCGGTAAACATCCCGAGGCGGTCAGCCCGGTTCAGCTTCACGAACAGGCAGCGGCCGTCCTGCCCCTCCAGCCGGAAGCCCTGGTTGATGTCGCCGCCGCCGATCGCCTGCTGGCGGGCGATCGCGAAGGGGGTCCCCAGGGCTGAGGCAATCTGTGTCTCAATGCGTTCCCACATGCCCCCAGTGTCCCAGATACCCGGCAGGGACTCATCCCCGATCTCAGGGGCATCCCTGCCCCCTCGCGTCCCCGTCGGCTGTTCCAGAGAAAACCTCCACCGGTTTCACCGATGGAGGCGTGCAAGAATCCCAATGCTCGGACGAATTGGGCCATCCTATGCCGTTCCGCTGGCGGGCCGTTGTTGCCCAGGTACCAATGAAATGCGGGGCGGGGCCGGGAGCGGTCGGGGGATGGTGGCCAAGAAAAACCCCGCTGCGCTCGGAGTGCAGCGGGGCAGGAGAGCCCAAAAACGGAGACTATGCAGATGAAGGCGATAGTAGTGCCTTGAGCATCCGAAACCTGTAACCCAGGTACCGAATTCCGCCGCGCTGGATTCAGTGGTCGTACGCTCGCCCGCCATCCCGGCCCAGACCGCCGATGCGCGGCAGGTGGCGCCGGGGTTTGGTGGACCAGCTGCGGGTGGAGCGCTGGCGGGGTTGGGGTTCCACCGGCTCCTCCAGCAGAGCGGTGGCCATCACCCGGCTGCGCAGCTCCGGGTTCTCCTCCAGCAGGGTCTGCAGTCGAGCGGTCGCGACCACCCAGGCATCCCGGGCCTGCTCCGGGCGGGTGCTCCAGTGCAGATCCGCAGCCCGGTGCAGCATCTGCACGACTTCGGTCAGCTCGTCCAACTGCAGATCCTGGGCCAGGAGAGCCAGATCGCTGAGTGCTGCGCCGAGCAGGGTAGCGCTGACGCTGTAATCACGTTGCATCGGTTACCTGCCCGTCAGGGGTCATTCCGTTCATCATTCCGGGCATACATCCTACGCCCCTGGGACTACTGTGGCAGTCTCATGGCGGACTTGGTGGGTTTGGGGCCGCCGGGAGACCCGACTTCAGACGATCAGCCGCCAGAGCCCGGTGCTCACCGCCAGCATGGTAGCCAGGGGCAGCACCAGCGTGCGGAAAGGCTGACGGGAGATCTTGCGCAGCAGCAGGGCCGAGAGCAGTCCGCCGAAGACCAGGGTGGTGCCCTGGAGGAAGGCCAACACGGCCGGGTGGGCAACCCAGACTGGCAATCCTGGGTCGGGCAGGCCGAAGCTGGCGAAGCCCACCGGCAGAACCCGCCCGGCTTCGGTCAGCCCCAACTGCAGGTAATGGGCCAGGTTGGCCCCCAGCACCAGGGGCAGCCAGCCGTAGGCCAGTTCCAGGAAGGGGCGGCTGCTGGGATTGAGCGCCTTCTGCAGGGGGTGCAGCCCCCAGATCAGCAGGCCGGGCAGGAGCAGGGCGATCGCCGCCAGACTGCCGTGGCCAGCCTGCGAGTCCAGCCAGCTGACGGGCAGGCCCACCTGGCTGACCAGTTGCGGCAACCGGTGCAGCGGCACCGCCCCCAGCATCAGGAACAGCAGTGCCACCTCCGCCACCTGTGGCTGGTGACTGGTCCAGAGTTCGATGCCGGGAGGGCGCAGGTTCACCTCGATCGAACGGTGGGGACAGGCCTTGAGACAGGTCATGCAGAGGACGCAGTTGCGGTTGTCCGTGAGCTGGGCCGGGTGGCTGTAGACCGGACAGCCGAGGGTGTCCTGGCCCTCACCGCAGGCCGGTCCTCCCTTGTAGCACTGGTAGGTGCTGCAGCTGGCGGAGCAGACCCCCCGTCGGGCCCGCAGTTCCGTGATCGACAGCTTGGCGAACAGGCCATTCATGCCGCCGATCGGGCAGAGGTAGCGACACCAGAAGCGCCGTTCGAACAGTTGCGAGAAAATCACGGCCCCGGCGGTGATCAGCAGCAACAGCGACCCCGAGAGCCAGGCGGTGTTCTCCAGGTTCCACAGCTCCTCCCAGAGCAGGATCAGCACGAACAGGCCGTAGAGGAACCACCCGCCCCAGCGTTCCGCTGCTTCCCGGGGCCAGGGCATCAGGTGTCGGGGCCAGAGGTGCAGCGAGAGCTTCTGCAGCAGTTCGCCCCAGATCATGAACGGGCAGACGGCACACCAGAGCCGCCCGACAAACGGGAAGCCGATCAGCACCAGCGGCCACCACCAGGCCCAGAAGACTGTCAGGGCCACGTTCCGATCCCGGGTCTGGGGGCCGAGGAAGAGTAACGCCACGACCCCGATGAAGGCGGCAGCGGTGAAGCCGACATTGATCCGGTCGGGCCACCAGGGACTGCGTAGGAACTGGCGCAGTCCCGGCCATGCCATCAGTAGATCGCGGCGGAAGCGGTTGCCCCGCAGATCTGCGGGCCAGAAGACGTCCTCAGTCAGTTCAGTCTGGTCGCCCAGCTGGCTGAGGGCCCGCTCCACCAGCCCTTCCAGTTCAGTGATGTTGCCGGGATAGTCGTAGGCCTGCAGCCGCCGGGCGGCTTCCGGGGTCAGGGTGGGTCGGGGGCGTCCCCGGCGACGGCAGTAGAGGCTGAGGAAGTATTCCACCTTGGCGGCGATGTCCGATTTGCGGACCCGCAGCGGGGGGACCTTGATCTGCTGAATGGGTCCGCCCTTGAGATCGGGCAGGCTGGCTTCGGAAATCAGCAGAAAGCGGGCGCCGGTGTGGCGGGGACGACTGTCCGGATTGCCGTCCACGGGGCGATAAAGGCCATCCAGCAGTAATTGGCGGATGCGGGGCCGCAGCACCTCTGGCAGTTCCTGGATGTTGTTCAGGATCAGGGTGCCGTTGCCCAGCCAGTCCAGCAGTCCCGGTCGTCCGGTGCGGCCGAACAGTTCGGCGCCCTGGCTGGTGAGCAGACTGCAGTTGATCCGAATCAGGGGCTCGCGGCGGCGCTCCGAGCCGAAGTGAATCAGGGCTGCGATGTTGTCCTTATTCAGGCCCGGCTCGCCGAAGATCAGCACCGGCTGCTGCTGGGGATCCCGGGCAGCCTGGCGGATGTCCTGGCGTAGCCGCTGGGCATAGCGGCTGTTGCCGACGACCCCCCGCCGCAGCTTGGTTACCAGGTAGGGGCGCAGTTCCTGCTGGCGTTCCTGCTCGTACTGCAACTGGGATGTCATTGCCTGCAGCTCGGCAGCGATCTCCTGGGCAGGTTGCTGCAGCAGATCCGGAAACTGCTGGCCCAGCTCTCGTAGCGCCTCTGCCTCCAACCGCCAGAGGTGGCAATCCTCAAGACAGGTGATGGTCTGGCGAGAGGGGAGTTCCAGCAGGATTTCCCGCAGGTTCAGCACTGACCCCGGCAGCAGGCACTCCGACTGGTTGCCGCTGCGCAGACGCTCTAGCTTGCCGCGGCGCAGAATCCACATCCAGCCTGGTGTTTCACCCTCGCCGATCAGCTCGGTCCCGGTGGGTATAGTCGCCTCCTCCAGGCTGTCGGCCAGGGCGGCCAGGGTTGCCTCCGCCAGGATCTGGAAGGGGGTCAGGGTGCGCAGTTCGGCAACGCGGTCGGCGATCGTCATGGCGCAGCGGCAGCAACAGGTCTGGTTCCTTGGTACCTCAGGGACTGGCAGGGTGTGACCGGATCCGGAAGCTTAAGCTTGGCTTCCGTCGGTTCCGACGAGCCCGGCGGGAAGCTTGAGGCTGGGTCCCTCTTCCCCGAGGAGAACCGAGCCCGTTGAGGATTGCGACGGCGTCCGGAGAAGCACGATGACGATGTTGCATAGACCCCATCCCCTGTTCACCCTGGGCCGCTACCTGGCGCAGCCGATGCTGGACCCCCGTCAGCCGCCGATCTGGAATCCGCTGCGCTTCTGGCAGCGCTGTCACCAGGACTATCTGGAAGGCTGCTACGGTCTGCCCGCTGCAACACCCCAGGCCTGAGGGCGATCGCCCGCCTCAATTGCGGTGGTTGTTGTTGAAGTGGACGATGGTGCCAGCCCACTGCAGCTTCTCCCGCAGGGTGCGGTAGAAGGAGTAGTTCTCCTGCAGGATGATGAACTGGGCCGGTTGGTCGGCCATGACGATGTCGATGCGCTGGCCGGGCCAGACGGAGGTGCCGAAGGCGCCGTCGGTCCAGAGTTTGATGTTGCGCTCGGCTTCCCCCAGGGGCCAGAGGCTGATGCGCGATCGCGGCGGAATGACGATCGGGCGGCTGGAGAGGCTCATGGCGCAGATCGGCGTGATGGCGATCGCCTCCATGCCCGGATGGACGATCGGGCCGGAGGCCGCCGCTGTGTAGCAGGTGGAGCCGGTGGGTGTGGAGACGATCAGTCCGTCGCCCCGGTACTGGTCGACGATCTCGCCGTCCACCTCCATCTCCAGAACGCAGACCGGCATCCGGTCCGGGGTGGCGGGCTTGAGGCAGAGGTCGTTGAGGGCGAAGTAGGGTCCCCCGCAGAGGTCACGGTTCTCGCGGCTGCCTTCGTAGAGCCCGGCGGCCAGCATCATCCGCTGCTCGACGGCGTACTGGTCGTTGCGCAGTCGCTCCCAGGTGACTTCGGTGGGCATGAAGCTATCGGCGGGCTGGGTGAGGAAGCCGAGGTGGCCGCCGATGTTCACCGCCAGAATCGGGATGCCCTCCTGGGAGACGTGACGGGCTGTGGCTAGCACGGTGCCATCGCCACCGAACACCAGGGCCAGGTCGATGGGACGGGTGGCGGACGCGAGGAAGACCGGGAAGGGGTTGTCCTTGGGGCCGCTGGGGCCGAGCAGCACGTGGGTACCGCTGGCCTCCAGCTGGCGGGCACAGTCCTGGGCGATCGCCTGACTGCGGGGGTCGCCCGCCTTGAAGGCGATGATCACCTGATCCAGTTGCATGGCGGCGCTCGAAAAGCCTGCGCCTGTAGCCTAGCTGGGCCGCACCGGAATCCGCTGCTCTGCCAGATACGCCTTGATCTGGGGAATGGTCAGCTGGCCGAAGTGGAGCAGGGAGGCCAGCAGGGCTGCTTCCGCCCGCCCTTCGGTGAAGGCCTCACCGATGTGCTGCAGGTTTCCGGCTCCACCGCTGGCGATCACAGGGATTTCCACCCGCTCGGCGATCGCCCGGGTCAGGGCCAGGTCGTAGCCCGCCTGGGTGCCGTCGGCGTCCATGCTGGTCACCAGCAGTTCCCCGGCACCGCGGCGGGTCACTTCCTCCGCCCAGGTGAGGGCGTCGATGCCGGTGTTCTCCCGGCCACCGCGCACGTAGACATCCCAGCCGGGATTGGCCGGGTCCTCCCGGCGGCGGGCGTCGATGGCGACGACGATGCACTGGCGGCCGAAGCGATCGCTGGAGCGGTCGATCAGCGCGGGGTCGCGGACGGCGGCGGAGTTGATGCTCACCTTGTCGGCCCCGGCCCGCAGCAGTTTGCGGATGCTGTCGAGGTCGTTGATGCCGCCGCCCACGGTGAGGGGAATGAACACCTGCTCGGCGGTACGGTAAACCACGTCGACGATGGTGTCGCGGCCTTCGTGGGTGGCGGTGATGTCGAGGAAGACCAGTTCATCGGCCCCGGCATCGTTATAGACCTTGGCCAGTTCCACCGGGTCTCCGGCATCCCGCAGGCCGACGAAGTTCACTCCCTTGACGACCCGGCCGCCCTTGACGTCCAGACAGGGCAGAATTCGCTTGGCCAGCATCCCGAAACCTTCTTGCCGCGACAGATTCCACTCTACGGCGCCACTGCCCCGGGCCGTTCGGGCTGCTGTACAATACTGCCTGGCCTCTAGCAGACTGCCACCATGGAGATCGGGCAAAAAGTACGGGTAGTTCGGGTTCGCGACCGCATCTCGGCGGATCTGGTTGCCAAGCTGAAGCAGTCTCCGGTCGGAACCATCCAGGGCTTCCGCGTCGTCGACGGTAAGGGTATCGGCGTTGTGGTGGATCTGGGCAATAACTTCAGCACCTGGTTCTTTGAAGACGAACTGGCTCCGGCCTAGTTCTGAGCCATTTCACCCCCGGGCCGGGATGCGCAGCGCGTGTCCCGGCCTTCGCCTATGGGTCGACCTCTCTACACTGGAACAGCCATCCACCCGCCGCCGCCATGACTCAGGACCTGGAACACCCCACTCCCGCCAGCCCGGAACCCGAGACCCCCGAGACCGAGACCGGTTCTACGGCCCGTCAGCTCCTAGGCATGAAGGGCGCCAAGGCTGGTGAGACCTCGATCTGGAAGATCCGCCTGCAGCTGATGAAGCCGATCACCTGGATCCCTCTGATCTGGGGGGTAGTCTGCGGGGCGGCGGCATCCGGTGGTTACGAATGGCGCTTCGACCACGTGGCGATCGCCGCCGCCTGCATGCTGATGTCGGGGCCGCTGCTCACGGGCTACACCCAGACGATCAACGACTACTACGACCGCGAGATCGACGCGATTAATGAGCCCTACCGGCCGATTCCTTCCGGGGCGATCTCCATTCCCCAGGTGCTGACCCAGATCTGGGTGCTGCTGCTGGGCGGTATCGGTGTCGCCTACGGCCTCGATCGCTGGGCCGGGCACGAGTTCCCGATCATCACCGCCCTGGCCATCGGCGGTTCCTTCGTCTCCTACATCTACTCGGCACCGCCGCTGAAGCTGAAGCAGAACGGCTGGCTGGGCAACTACGCCCTCGGTGCCAGCTACATCGCCCTGCCCTGGTGGGCCGGTCAGG
>CAWUMD010000085.1:0-10130 GCA_963923365.1 uncultured bacterium | reverse complement strand
TGGCTATGAAAACGTCCAGTAGCGGCTCCTCGTCAGCTTTTCAAACAGCCCCTAGCGAGCGGCCAGTTCCGTCAGGCGGGTCAGCACCTGATTGCTGCGCTCGGTGAACGCCTTCATCCCCTCGGCGTCGAAGCCCTTCTGGGCAATCAGCGCCAAGTCGTAGACGTGGCGGCACAGTTGCCGGGCCAGCTCCTGGGTGGGGGAACTGCCGTCGGCGCCGACGATGGCGCCCTGGCTGAGGCGGGCCACGTTCTGCACCAGCGGGTGGGCGGTGTTCACCAGCAGGATGTGGTCATCGGGGAAGCGGTAGCCCTCCTGGGTCATGAAGGCGCTCATCTCCTGCATGCGGCGGGCCGCCTCCGGCAGCAGCACCATTGCCGGGGGAGCGCTGGCCTCGCCCGCCAGGGCTTCGGTCTTGACGTTGATCCGCTTGTTGTCCAGGGCGGCTTCGAAGGCGTCCTTGATCAGCTCACTGCGGGTCTTGTTGGTGGTGGGGTCGACGATTTCCGTCTCCGCCTGCTTGTCCACCAGGGTCTCGTCCAGTTCCGCATCCACCCGCGAGAAGCGGACGTCGGTGTATTCCTGCTCCAGGAAGGGCAGGAAGTGGGTGTCGATGAAGGCGTCGGCATAGAGCACCTCCAGTCCCTTGCTGCGGAACAGCTCCACGTAGGTGGCCTGGGCGGCGGGGTCGGTGCAGTAGTAGACGCGGTTCTCGTGCCGCTCCTGGTTGCGCTCCAGGTAGGCCTGCAGGGTGGTGTACCAGCGGTTGTCGGTGTCCTGGCCTTTGTCCTCGCTGCTGGCGTCGGTGAGGTCGGCGCTGCTGCGGAAGATCAGGAAGTCCTTGACCTGATCCTTGAACTTCTCGTCATTCAGGCAGCCGAACTTGATGAAGGTGCCCAGGTCCTGCCAGCTGCGGATGTACTCGGCCTTGTCGTCCTTCCAGAGTTCCTTGAGGCGATCGCCCACCTTCTTGGCGATGAAACCGGCGATGCTGCGCACCTTGCGGTCGAGCTGCAGGGCGCTGCGGGAGACGTTGAGGGGGATGTCCGGGCTGTCGATCACGCCGCGCATCGGCAGCAGGAAGCGGGGGACGATCTCCTCGCAGTGGTCGCTGACGAACACCTGGTTGCAGAACAGCTTGATCTGGCCCTGGGTGGGGTCCACATCCGGGCGCAGCTTGGGGAAGTAGAGGACGCCGTTCACCTGGTAGGGGTAGTCGGTGTTCAGGTGCACCCAGAGCACCGGATCCTCCTGGAAGGGGTAAAGGTAGCGGTAGAACTCCAGGTAGTCGTCCTTGGTCAGGTTGCTGGCCGACTCGCGCCAGATCGCCTTCTGCTGGTTCAGGACTTCGCCGTGCAGCTTGATCGGCACCGGCATGAAGTCGCAGTAGGTGCTGACCAGGGTGCGGATGCGGGCTTCCTCGAGGAACTCGTCCTCGCCCTCGCCCAGGTGCAGGATGATGCTGGTGCCGCGGCTGCTGCGCTCGGAGGAACTGAGCTCGAAGCTGGGGGAACCATCGCACTTCCAGCGCACCGCCTGGGCATCACTGCGCCAGGAGCGGGTGTCGATTTCCACCTGACTGGCGACGATGAAGGCGGAATAGAAACCGAGGCCGAAGTGACCGATGATCGGCTGGTCGTTGCCGCCCTGGTACTTCTCCATGAACTCCTCGGCACTGGAGAAGGCGACCTGGTTGATGTACTTCTTGATCTCCTCGGCGGTCATGCCGATGCCGTTATCGGAGATCGTCAGGGTGCGCTTGCCCTTGTCGATTTCGATGCTGATTTCCGGTTCGCCGACCTCGCCGCTGAATTCGCCCGAGTAGCTGACCATCTTCAGCTTCTGGATGGCGTCGACGGCGTTGGAGACCAGCTCCCGCAGGAAGATGTCGTGATCGGAGTAGAGGGCCCGCTTGATCGTCTCGAAGATGTTCGCGGTATGGATGGTGATGTTGCCCTGTTCCAGTACGGTCATGGCGTCCGGGGATGAGGTGTCGACGATGGGCTGATCCTAGAGGTGGCTCCGGAAACGGCGGAAGTGCGGACTCCCGAACCCGGAGAATGGGGAGCATTGCCGCTGCGGAGTTGCCCGTGCGCCTGAAGCTGTCCCTGCCGCCGCTGCTGATTGCTCTGCTCACCGGGCTGGGAATGGGGCTGGCGATGCCCCCCTGGGGACTCTGGCCCCTGGCCCTGCTGGCCCCGATCTCCCTCTGGCATCTGGCGGGGCAACCGCGCGGTGGTTATGCCCTGGCCCTGGTCTGGGGGCTGGGTGGCTATGGCCTGACGCTCTCCTGGCTGACGGGGCTGCATCCGCTCACCTGGATGGGCATTCCCTGGGGGGCCAGTCTGGCGATCGCCCTGTTCTGCTGGGGCTTCGTCACCCTGCTGGCGGCGTTGATTCCCGTGATCTGGCTGCGGCTGATGCGCTGGCTGCGCCCCCGGCGTGGGCTGGCTCTGCTGCTGGGACCGGGCCTGTGGATTCTGCTCGAGCAGATCTGGAGCCAGGGACCGCTGTGGTGGCCACCCCTGGCCCTGGGACTGGTGGATCTGCCGGGGCTGCCCGGACTGGTGCGGCTGAGTGGGCCGTCGATGCTGTCGGTCCTGGTGATTGCGGTGAGTGGTTGCCTCTGGTGGGGCTGGCAGTTCCCGTGGGAGCGTTGCCGGGCCCTGGCCGGAGCGATCGCCCTGCTGCTCGGAGGTGGTCTGCTGGGGCAGGCACTGCTGACGACGGCGGTCCCGGACGCCCCGGCCGAGCGCCTGCGCCTCGGCATCCTTCAGGTGAACGTCCCCACCCGCCGCAAGCTGCGGCCGGAGGGGCTGCAACTGGCGATGACCCGCCTGACCACGGGCTACGAGCAACTGAGCCGGGCCGGGGCCCAAGCGGTGCTGACTTCGGAAGGCGCCCTGCCGCTGCTCTGGGGCGACCAGACCGACACGCCGTTGCAGCGGGCCCTGGCTGCGGGGCGGGTGCCCCTCTGGTTGGGGACGTTCATGCCCGTGGGCGATCGCTACAGCCAGAGCCTGATTGCCCTCGACCCCGAGGAGCGGGTTCAGGGCGAGTACCGCAAGACCCGGCTGGTGCCCCTGGGCGAGTCGATTCCCTTCGAGGAGCAGCTGGGCCGCTGGTTGCGGCTTTCCTCCATCGGCATGGGGATGCAGGCGGGCCAGCCGGGGCAGCAGTTCACCACCAGCCTGGGCCGGGCGGCGGCCAGTATCTGTTACGAGATCGCCTTCCCGGAGCTGATGCGACTGCCGGTGAATGGCGGGGCGGAGTTCCTGGTTACTGCCAGCAACCTCGACCCCTACGACCGGCGGCTGATGGCCCAGCACCTGGCCCATGCCCGGCTGCGGGCGATCGAGACCGACCGCTGGCTGGTGCAGGCCACCAATACTGGCTGGTCGGCAGTGGTGGGGCCGGATGGCGGCGTGCGCTGGCGATCGCCCGACCACCAGTGGCTGACTCACCTCGACGACATCTATCGGCGCACCACCACCACGCCCTGGCTGCGCTTCGGCAACTGGCTACCCGTCAGTCTCGTTGGGGTCGGTGTTCTCCTCGTCGCTCGCCAGCGCTGGCTGCAACGGTAGCGCTACCTCGAAGCGGACGGCCCCGTTGCCGCTGATCAGACCGATGTGCCCCCCCAGCTCCTCCACCAGCTGCCGCACCAGGGCCAGACCGAGACCGGTACCACCCTGCTTCCAGGGATCGCCATGGGTGCGGCGGTAGAAGCGCTCGAAGATCCGCTGCTGTTCGCCATCCGGAATATCGATACCGGTGTTCTCCACCGCCAGCTGTAGCTGCTCGGGGTGGGGGGCAAGACGGAGCTGAATCGAGCAGGCGGCGGGGGTGTACTTGCAGGCGTTATTGAGCAGTTCGCCGAGGATGCGGCTGAGGGCGTGTTCGTCACAGACCAACTCCGGCAGATGGGACGGTAGATCCATCTCGAAGCGGCGACCATGCTCCTGCAGGCGACTCTCGAACGGTTGCAGGAAAGCTGGAAGCCAGGTCTCGAGGGGCAGAGGCTGGAAGTTGAAGGTCTGATGGCCGTGATCCAGCCGCTGCAGATCCAGCAGGTCCTCGATCAGCTGAATCTCCCGGTTACTCTCGCTGCGCAGAATCCCCAGGTAGCGCAGGCCCCGCTCCAGGGCCGGGGCATCCGCCGGATTGTCCTGCACCTGATGGAGACTGACCTCGAGCATGGTCAGCGCCATCTTGATGTTGGTCATCGGCGTGCGCAGTTCGTGGGAGACCGTGCTCAGGAACTCGTCCTTGAGCTGGTTGAGCTTCTCCAGTTCCCGCACTTGGGTCTGGGCGGCTTCGTAGAGGCGGGCCTGGCGCAGGGCGATCGCGCACTGGCTGGCCACCTGCTCCACCAGTTGGCGGGTGTGTGGGGCGAACTCCCGATGGGCTTTATCCACCAGCCATAGAGCCCCCTGCACCCCGGAATCATCGTGGATGGGGCAGATGAACAGGGCGCTGTGGCCGCGATCCGGGTTGGGGGCCAGGAAGCAGAGGCTGAAGTGCCATGCCTGCAGAATCTGGTCGTAGACCTCCGGGTAGAGGTCCATACGGGAGACGCGGCCGCGGGAACTGGGAACGTGGCGGGCCGCTTCGTAATGAATGGTGGAGGTGCCGCGGTCGTGGTCGAAGAGGGCGGCGTTGCAGGTCTGCAGGTTCAGACCCTCGGCCAGGGCCTCGACGGCCTGTTCCAGAATCTGGTCCGGGTCGAGGCTGTCGCGGACCCGGTCGGTGATCCGTTTGAGCAGTTCCTGATGGGCGAGGACCTCCTGCAGTTGTTCCAGCCGCTGTTGGCTGAGGAGGGCAAAAGGCTGGCCGCGCATCACCGGTTCGGTTCGTCTGAGGGTCACGCAAGCGTCTCCGGCTGGGACGGGTGCCCCGAGTCTAGTCGCGCTGACCGGCCAATGTCCGGACTTTCAGGCAAGGATCGGTATGTCCTGCGTCCCGGCTCGGAAACGACCCCAAAGACGATGCCCATATTTGTCCTGGACGACGATCCCACCGGTTCCCAGACGGTCCATAGTTGCCCGCTGCTGCTGCGCTGGGATAGGGCCACGCTGGCGGCGGGGATGGCCTCCGGTGCGCCGCTGCTGTTCCTGCTCACCAACAGTCGCTCCCTGTCGCCGCAGGCCGCCGTCGCGCGCGCCCGCGAAGTCTGCGCCGCGATGCGTGGGCTGGAGCCCTACCCGACGGTGGTGGTCAGCCGCAGTGATTCCACCCTGCGCGGCCACTTCCCGCTGGAACCGCAGGTGATCGAGGCGGAGCTGGGGCCGTTTGATCGGTTCTTTCTGGTGCCCGCCTTTCTGGAGGGCGATCGCCTTACCCGCCATGGCATCCACGGCATCCGCCAGCCCGATGGCGGGTTTGTGCCGGTTGGCGAGACGGAGTTTGCCCGCGATCCGGCCTTCCCCTTCCGCAGCAGTGACCTGCGTGACTACCTGGCCGAAAAGACCGGCGGGGCGGTGACGTTAGCCTCGGTCTGTCACCTCAGTCGATCGGAGCTGCGGGAGCCCAACCTGCTGGCCCGGCTGGTGGCGCTGCCCCGGGGCAGCTGGGTGACGGCGGATGCGGAGGAACAGGCGGATCTCGATGCCCTGGCCGGGGTGATCCGGGCGCTGGCGGACCAGGGATACCGCAGCCTGCTGCGCTGTGCCGCCAGTCTGCTCACCTCCCTGGCGCAGCTGCCAACCCAGCCCCTGCCCCCGACGGAGATGCACCGGCTCTGCGGTCCGGGACCGGGGCTGGTGCTGGTGGGCTCCTGGGTGGAGCGCACGACCGAGCAGCTGAATGAACTGCTGACGGAACCGGGGCTGGCCCCCCTGGAACTGCGGGTGAGCGACCTGCTTGCCGACCCCGAGGCGGAAACCGAACGGCTGAGGCAGGCGATCGCCGCCGCCCACCGGCGCGGCCTGACCGCTGTGGTTGCCACCAGCCGGGAACGCATCAGTCTGGCGGATCCGTCTGCGGATCTGGCCCTGGGCCAGCGGATTGCCCGGGCGCTCGGAGATCTGGTGCAGGCCTGCGGCCCGGACCTGGGCTTCATCGTCGCCAAGGGCGGTGTCACCGCCAACACCCTGCTGGCCGAGAGCCTGGGGGTGGCGCGGGTGGATCTGCAGGGGCAGATCGCGCCGGGGGTGAATCTGGTGCGGTTACCGGCAGACCATGGGCGCTGGCCGGGGCTGCCGGTGGTCACCTTCCCGGGGAATGTGGGCGATCGCCGCACCCTGGCGGCGGTGCTGGCCCGGCTGCGGCCGGGAGGTGGGGTTTTCCCTACCTGATCCCTTGACGGGGATGTGAAAGACTTTTTCCTTGGAACCGTTGCTGCTCCCGCTGGAGCTGCAGGCGGGTAGTTCAATCGCTGGAACCACCATGGCAAAGCTGGTCATTTTCAAGGAAGAATCGCGGCAGGCCCTGGAGCGCGGCGTCAACGCCCTGGCCGATGCCGTCAAGGTCACCCTCGGTCCCAAGGGTCGTAACGTCCTGCTCGAGAAGAAGTTCGGCGCCCCGGAAATCATCAATGACGGCGCCAGCATCGCCAAGGAAATCGAGCTGGAGGATCCCCATGAGAACACCGGGGCCCGGCTGATTCAGGAAGTGGCCTCCAAGACCAAGGAAATCGCCGGGGACGGCACCACCACCGCCACCGTCCTGGCCCAGGCGATCATCCGCGAAGGTCTGCGTAACGTCGCGGCGGGCAGCAACCCGATCGGGCTGCGTCGCGGCATTGATAAGGCTGTGGCCCAGGTCGTCAGCGAAATCGGCAACGTCGCCAAGGCTGTCGACAGCGATGAGGCGATCCGTCAGGTGGCCACTGTTTCCTCCGGCAACGACGAGGAAGTCGGCGAAATGATCTCCGCCGCCATGGCCAAGGTGAGCAAGGACGGCGTGATCACCGTCGAGGAATCCAAGTCCCTGGCCACCGAGCTGGAAGTGGTCGAAGGGATGCAGTTCGACCGCGGCTACATCTCCCCCTACTTCGTCACCGATCAGGAACGGATGACGGTGGAGTATGACAACGCCCTGATCCTGCTGACTGATAAGAAGATCAGCAACATCCAGGAACTGGTGCCGGTGCTCGAGAAGATCGCCCGCGCCGGTCAGCCCCTGCTGATCATCGCCGAGGACATCGAAGGCGAAGCCCTGGCCACCCTGGTGGTGAACAAGTCCCGCGGTGTGCTCAACACCGTCGCGGTCAAGGCTCCGGCCTTCGGCGATCGCCGCAAGGCGATGCTCCAGGACATCGCTATCCTCACCGGTGGTCAGCTGATCTCCGAGGAAGTCGGTCTCACCCTTGACGACGTCAACCTGGAGATGCTCGGTAAGACCCGCAAGGTTACCGTCACCAAGGACACGACGATCATCGTTGCCGGTGAAGAGTACCAGGCCGACGTCCAGGTCCGCATTGGCCAGATCCGTCGTCAGCTGGCCGAAACCGAGTCTGACTACGACAAGGAGAAGCTGCAGGAGCGCATCGCCAAGCTCTCCGGCGGTGTGGCCGTGATCAAGGTCGGTGCGGCCACCGAAACCGAACTGAAGAACCGCAAGCTGCGGATCGAGGACGCCCTCAACGCCACCCGCGCTGCGGTGGAGGAAGGGATCGTCCCCGGGGGCGGTACCACCCTGCTGCACCTGACCAATGGTCTGAACACCCTGGCCGCCAGCCTCAGCGGTGAAGAGCGTATCGGTGTCGAAATCGTCGCCCGTGCCCTGGAAGCACCCGCCCGTCAGATCGCTGACAATGCCGGTGCCGAAGGCAGCGTCGTGGTCGAGAAGGTACGCACCAGCGACTTCAACGTCGGCTTCAATGCCCTCTCCAACACCTACGAGGATCTCCTGGCGGCCGGGATCATCGACCCCGCCAAGGTCGTGCGTTCCGCGCTGCAGGATGCGGCCTCCATCGCCTCCCTGGTGCTGACCACCGAAGTGCTGGTGGTCGACAAGCCCGAACCCGAAGTGCCGATGCCCGGTGGCGGCGGCATGGATGGCATGGGTGGTATGGGCGGCATGGGCATGATGTAGCCCCAGCCCGGGCCCGGTTCACCGGGTCCTGACTGACCAGCCCTGAACGGGTCGGAGCGATGAGGCTCCGACCCGTTTTTTATTTCAGATGAACGACGGTGACACCGCTGCCGCCGTCCTCGCGTTCGGCGTCACCGAAGCGGCCGACGATCGGATGGTGGCGCAGGAATTCGTGGATGCCCTGGCGCAGCTTGCCGGTGCCGTGGCCGTGGATGATCCAGACTGGACCGCTGGCGTGGCGCAGGGCCTCCTCGATCACCACCTCCGCGTCGGCAACGCGGCTACCGCGCACGTCGAGGGTGTTCTTCTCGGTCCGCACCGCTGGTCCCTGGCCCAGGCCTTTGGGACGCTTCTCGGGCTGGCGCTGGGGGATTTCCGGCAGTTCCGCCTTCTCGCCCTGGAGCGATTCAATCTCCTCCAGCCCCACCGAGAGCTTGAGGATGCCGCAACGCACCTGCAGCTCCCGTCCATCCTCGGAGATCGCCAGCACCTCGGCGGCCTTGGCTAGCTGACGCAGGCGCACCTTGTCGCCCACCCGGGGCCGGAACCCCGGCTTTGCCTGAGGCTCAGGGCGGTGCTTCTGGGCCAGCTGCTTCAGTTCCTCTCCGGCACGGCGGGCCCGTTCGGCCTGCTGCACCCCCGGGCCCTGCTGGATACGACGCACCACCTTGGCGACCCGGCTGCGGGCCTGCTCAATCTCCGCCTGGATCGCCTGCTCCTGGGTCTGGCGTAGTTCCTGCTCCCGCGCCTTGAGGCTCTCGGCCCGGGCGGCTACCTCGGCATAGAACTTCTCGGCCTTGGCCAGCAGCTGGGCGGCTTCCTTTGCCTTGGTCTCCTGTTCCCGCCGCTGCTCCTCCAGTCCCCGGATCACGGCGTTGACGTCGGCGCTGCCGCCGGGGGCCAGCTGCTGCTCAGCTCGCGTCACCACGCTCTCATTGAGGCCGAGACGGCGGGCGATCGCCAGGGCATTGGAGCGCCCCGGAATCCCCCAGAGCAGCCGGTAGGTGGGCGAGAGGCTGACGTCGTCGAACTCCACCGAGGCGTTCTCGAACCGCTCGTCCTGGTACTTGAGCGCCTTCAGTTCGCCGAAGTGGGTGGTGGCCATGGTCAGGGCGGCGTAGTCCGCCAGGTGCTGCAGCAGGGCGATCGCCAGGGCACTGCCCTCGCTGGGATCGGTGCCTGCGCCGACTTCATCGAGCAGCACCAGGGCCTGCCGCTGGGGCTCCAGCGCCGCCAGGATGCGGCCGATGCGGCGGATGTGGCCCGAGAAGGTGGAGAGGCTCTGCTGCAGGGATTGCTCATCGCCGATGTCGGCGAGCACATCATCGAACCAGGGCAGTTCCACCGGTTCGCGGGCGGGCACGAACAGCCCGGCTCGAGCCATCAGCACTGCCAGCCCCAGGGTCTTGAGGGTGACGGTCTTACCGCCCGTGTTGGGGCCGGTGATTGCCACCACCCGCAGCTGTGGCCCGATCAGCAGGTCCACCGGCACCACGTCCGGGCCCTGCTGGCGTTGCTGCTGCCAGACCAGCAGCGGGTGGCGCAGCTGGCGCAGAGTGATTGATTCGCGGGCTCCCCGGTCGATGAAGCGGGGGCAGTTGGCCTCCAGCCAGAGGCCGTAGCGGCTGCGGGCCAGGGCCAGATCCAGGGCGGTGGCGATCGCCAGCAGCCGTTCGAGATCCTCGCCGACGGCGGCGATCGCCTCGCTCAGGCGGCGGCGCACTTTCTCGGCTTCCGCCTCCTCCTGCTTCTGCAGCTGACGCAGCTGGTTCTGCCACTCCGTGGTGCTGCGGGGCTCGATGTAGAGAGTCGAGCCGCTGGCCGAGGCATCGTGGACAATGCCGCCGATCTGCTCCTTCTGACCGGCCTTTACCGCCAGACAGAAGCGCCCCTCCCGCTGGGTGACGACGTTCTCCTGCAGGGCGTTGCCGTGCATCCGGATCAGGGCCTGCAGCTTGTCGAGAATCTGCGATCGCACCTGCTTCAGACGCAGGCGGATGCCCCCGAGGGCCTCGCTGGCCCGGTCCGCCACCAGCCCCGAGTCCTCAATGCAGAAGTGGATCTGCTGCTCCAGCTCCGGGTAGGTGCGCAGC
>CAWUMD010000084.1:0-10198 GCA_963923365.1 uncultured bacterium | reverse complement strand
GCAGCGACAGTTTCGAGAACAGCTGGCCCGCAAGCGCTACGAAGCGGTGCTCGATGGCGTGGTCAGTCGTGAGGTGGGAGAGGTGGATCTGCCCCTGCGCCCGGACTGGCCCCGCCGCCCGCTGCAGTGCGTCTGCTTCGAGCGCGGTCGCCCTGCCCGGACCCGCTTCCGGGTGCTGGCAGTGGAGGGCGATCGCACCCGCATCGAGTTCGAGCCCCTGACCGGTCGCACCCACCAGCTGCGGCTCCACGCCGCTGACCCGCGCGGGCTGGGGGCGGCGATCGCCGGAGACAACCTCTACGGTAATCCGGCCTCGGCACCCCGGCTGCTGCTCCACGCCCGGGAACTGGTGCTGGCCCACCCGGCTTGGGAGACGCCCCTGGAGCTGCACCTGCCGACGCCGTTCTAACCGCGGGTGCCGTTGAGGAAGCTCAGGGTGCCGGGCTGGCGCGGCTGTTGGAACAGTGTCGCTGTCGGGCCCATCTCCGCCAGGGTGCCGTAGGCTCGGCCCTGCTCGTCATAGACCCGGTCCAGAAAGATGGTCAGGTCCGAGCAGCGGGCCGCCTGCTTCAGGTCCTGGGTGACCAGCAGAATCGTCAGCTGCGACTGCAGACGGAACAGTAGTTCCTCCAGGGCCAGGGTACTGGGCTCATCCAGACTGGCGCAGGGGTTATCGAGCAGCAGCAGTTCCGGGTCCGTGGCGATCGCCCGGGCGATGCACAGCCGCTGGCGGACTCCCTCGTCGAGGCGGTCAACCGGCTTCTGGAGGTGATCGCGCAGGCTTTCCCACAGCCCCACCTGGTGCAGACTCCACTCCACCCGGGCCTCCAGGTCGCCCCGATAACCCTGACGGCGCAGACCGTAGGCGAGATTGGCGAACAGCGACTGGTCGAACAGGGCTGGCCGTTCGTAGACCATGCCGACCCGCCGCCGCAGTTCCACCGGGTCGTGGTCCGGGGCATAGATGTCCTCGCCGAACAGTTCCACCCGACCCCGGATGCGGGCCGTCGGTTCCAGCTCCAGCAGCCGGTTGCAGGCCCGCAGCAGGCTGGTTTTGCCTACTCCCGAGGGGCCGACGATGGCGGCGATCGCCCCCGGCGGAATCGCCAGACTGACCCGCTCCAGCACCGGCTGTCCCCCGAAGCCCAGGCTCAGGGAATCCAGTCTCAGGGCGGGCAGGGTGGCCCCATCGGCCATCGGCGGCAGGCTGTTAAACAGTCACAGTCAGCATAGCCCCCGGCTCTGGGTGGGAACGGCTCCGGTAAAATCGGCTCGCAGTCCGGGAGCGCCCCCATGCAGTTCAGTCAGCTTGTCGCCCAGCTTGCCACCCTGGCGGGCAGCACCCTGGAGTCCTCGCCCGGAACGGACCCAGTGCTGACCGGAGTAGCGGCGGTGGATGAGGCGAACGCCGGACAGATCAGCTTTCTGGACGAGGACAACAGTCTGCACGACTGGCTCGATCGCACCGCCGCCAGTGCCCTGATTCTGCCGCCGGATGCTGCCCTGATCGAGCGAGCCACCGCCCGGGGTCTGGCCTGGGTGGTGTTCCCGCAGCCGCGCCTCGCTTTCGCTGCTGCCATCGGTGCCTTCTACCGGCCCTTCCGGCCCCAGCCCGGCATCCATCCCAGCGCCGTGATCGACCCCAGTGCCCGCCTCGGCTACGGCGTCAGCATCGGTGCTCACGTGGTCATCCACGGCGATGTGGTGGTGGGTGATGGCGCTATCCTGCATGCCAACGTCGTTGTCTACCCCGGCTGCGAGATCGGGGCGGACAGCCAGCTGCATGCCAACTGCACCCTGCACGAGCGCACCCGCCTCGGCCAGGGCTGCGTGATCCACAGCGGTGCGGTGGTCGGAGCCGAGGGCTTCGGCTTCGTCCCCACCCGTGAGGGCTGGTTCAAGATGGAGCAGTCCGGCTGCGTTGTGCTCGAGGACGGTGTCGAGGTTGGCTGCAACAGCACCATCGACCGCCCGGCGGTAGGCGAGACCCGCATCGGTCGCCAGACCAAGATCGACAATCTCGTCCACATCGGCCACGGCTGCCGCATCGGCGAAGCCTGCGCCATGGCTGCCCAGGTGGGTATGGCCGGGGGCGTCGAGGTCGGCAATCGGGTGATCCTCGCTGGTCAGGTGGGGGTCGCCAACAAGGTGAAGATCGGCGACGGGGCGATCGCCTCCTCCAAATCCGGGCTGCACAGTACCATCGCTGCCGGAGAGGTGGTCTCGGGCTACCCCGCCATCCCCAACCGCCTCTGGCTCAAGGCCTCGGCGGTCTACAACAAGCTTCCGGAGCTCTACAAGCAGGTGCGATCGCTGCAGAAGCGCCTCGATGCCCTCGAACCCCGCCAATAGGTAACCCCGTCAATAGATCCTCACCGCGAAAACAAACTGGCACAGCCCCCTTGCGGGGGGTCCCCCACCCCGATAACCTGAGGGCCAGGTGAGGAGTGAACGCCGGAGAGCCTCTGGGGCCGAAACAAGGCAAGACTCCAGGGGCTTTCTCCAGGTTCACTCGCCGAAGAATTCGACCACGTCAGACTGATAGAGTGAGAGCTTGCGCCCCCTGAGGGCGACACTCATTCGTCACTTCCGCCCCATGACCCAGACCTACCGCATCACGCTGCTGCCCGGCGATGGCATCGGCCCGGAAATCATGGCTGTTGCCGTGGATGTCCTCAAGGCGATCGGTGGCCAGTTCGATCTGGATTTCCAGTTCCAGACCGCCCTGATCGGCGGTGCCGCTATCGATGCCACCGGTTCGCCCCTGCCGGAGGAAACCCTGGCCACCTGCCGGGCCAGCGATTCCGTGCTGCTGGCGGCCATCGGCGGCTATAAGTGGGACACCCTGCCCCGGGCCCAGCGCCCCGAAACCGGTCTGCTGGGGCTGCGGGCCGGTCTGGGTCTGTTCGCCAATCTGCGTCCCGCCACGATCCTGCCCCAGCTGATCGATGCCTCCAGCCTGAAACGCGAGGTGGTTGAGGGCGTCGACATTATGGTCGTGCGCGAGCTCACCGGCGGCGTCTACTTCGGCGAACCGAAGGGCATCTTCACCACCGAATCCGGGGAGAAGCGCGGGGTCAACACCATGGCCTACACCGAGAGCGAAATCGACCGGATTGCCAAGGTCGCCTACGAAACGGCACTCAAGCGCGGCAAGCGCCTCTGTTCCGTCGACAAGGCTAACGTGCTGGAGGTCTCCCAGCTCTGGCGCGACAAGGTGACCGCCATGGCCGCCGACTACCCCGAGGTTGAACTGAGCCACATGTACGTGGACAACGCCGCCATGCAGCTGGTGCGCTGGCCGAAGCAGTTCGACACCATCGTCACCAGCAACCTGTTCGGCGACATCCTATCGGATGCGGCGGCGATGCTCACCGGCAGCATCGGCATGCTCCCCAGTGCCAGCCTCGGCACCCCTGGTACCCCTGGCGTCTACGAACCGGTGCACGGGTCTGCCCCGGACATCGCTGGTCAGGACAAAGCCAACCCGATCGCCCAGGTGCTGAGTGCGGCGATGATGCTGCGCTACGACCTCAACCAGCCCGCCGCCGCCGAGCGGATCGAGACCGCCGTCTCGCGGGTGCTCGACCAGGGCTACCGCACCGGCGACATCATGAGCGAGGGCATGACCGCCGTCGGCTGCAAGGGGATGGGTGAAGCGCTGCTGGCGGCGATCGCCGACCTGCAGGGCTAACCCCTCGCTCAAGGTTTCAAGGCCCCGTTTCGGTAGAGAAGCGGGGCCTTTTTGACGGGGTTGCCGTCAGCTTCTATAAATGAGTCGTTGCTTGCCAAGAAGGACGGTCGGTATGAGCCCGAACGCCGCCCAGCCCCCGGGAAAAACCATGGCCAGCCTGATGGATCCGGCCCTGGTGCGCACGGCCCGCCATGTCTACCGCAGCTTCTTTGAAGCTCATCCCAACGAAACCCAGCGGCCCCTGGGTGTCACCATCGATCGCCATACCTTCCGCGGCAACATGGTCTTCGGTCGGCGGCCGGTGCTGCTGCCCCGCGAGTGCTTCGTGCCCCTGGAGCAGATCCAGGCAGAGCCGTACTAGAGCGGTGCTGCTCCCGGCCCTGTTCGCGCTGCTGCTGGGCGCCTGCGTCGGCAGCTTCCTGAATGTTGTTGTCTGGCGGCTGCCCCGGGGTGAGTCCCTGCTCTGGCCGCCCAGCCATTGCCCCCACTGCGACCACCGCCTCGGCCCCCGGGACAACATCCCCGTGCTGGGCTGGCTGCTGCTGCGGGGCCGGTGCCGCTACTGCCGCGGTCCGGTCGCGGTGCGCTACCCCGTGGTGGAGGTGGTAACGGCCCTCTGGTTTCTGGCCTGTGTTCTGCACAGCGGCCCCAGTCCCACCACCCTGGCCGGTTGGCTGCTGGGTAGCTGGTTGCTGGCCCTGAGCCTGATCGACCTCGACACTATGACCCTGCCTAACCGACTGACGGCCAGTGGTGCGATCCTGGGTCTGGTCTGGGCAGTACTGCCCACGGGCGGCCCCGGACCTCTGGCCGCTGTGCTGGGTCTGGCGATCGGTCTCTGGAGTCTGGATCTGCTGGGCTTCTTCGGCACGCTGGCCCTAGGCCAACCGGCCATGGGCGGCGGCGACAGCAAGCTGGCGGGTCTGCTGGGGGCCTGGCTGGGGCCGATTGCGCTGGTGGTAGCCCTGTTCCTGGCCTGCCTGAGCGGCTCCGTCTACGGTCTGGCCGGTCGGCTGACGGGCCGTCTGCAGCGACGTCAGGCCTTTCCCTTCGGCCCGTTTCTGGCCCTGGGTGGGGCGATCGCCTGGTTCTGGGGCGAACCCCTGGCGGCGGCCTACTGGGGATTGCTGACGGGGCGATAGGCGATCAGCGGTAGGATTGTTCCATCCGTTACCGCAGTTCGGGCCCTTCTATGTCGCTCTTGGACTGGTTCGCCAATCGCCAGAAAGTCGAGCCGACCGTACAGGAATTTCAGGAACGGGAGATCGCCGACGGCCTCTGGAGCAAGTGTGAGGTCTGCGATACCCTCACCTACACCAAGGACCTGAAGGCCAACCTCAACGTCTGCCCCAGCTGTGGTCACCACCAACGCATCTTCAGCGATGACCGCATCGCCCAGCTGATCGACACCGGTACCTGGGAGTCGATGGATGACGACGTCCGTCCCACCGATCCCCTGGGGTTCCGCGATCGCAAGAGCTACGGCGATCGCATCCGCGAGACCCAGTCCAAGACCGGTCTTCCCGATGCGGTGCGGACCGGCCTCGGCTGCATCGAAGGCGAGCGCGTCGCCCTCGGGGTGATGGACTTCCGCTTCATGGGCGGCAGCATGGGCTCCGTGGTCGGCGAGAAGTTGACCCGGCTGATTGAGCGGGGCACCGCCGAGCAGGTGCCGGTGTTCATCGTCTGTGCCTCCGGCGGCGCCCGCATGCAGGAAGGCATGCTTAGCCTGATGCAGATGGCGAAGATCTCCGGTGCTCTCGAACGCCACCGCGAGGCCCGGCTGCTCTACGCCCCCATCCTCACCCACCCCACCACCGGGGGCGTCACCGCCAGCTTCGCCATGCTCGGTGATCTGATCCTCTCGGAACCGAAGGCGCTGATTGGCTTCGCCGGACGCCGGGTGATCGAACAGACCCTGCGCGAGAAACTGCCGGACAACTTCCAGACTGCCGAATACCTGCAGGAGCATGGCTTTGTGGATCTGATCGTGGCCCGGCCCCAGCTCAAGCACACCCTGGCCCAGCTGGTGCGCCTGCACCGGCCCACTCCGGTGGTGGCAGCCCAGGCTCTGAGCCGCTGATCCCATGGCCTCAGCAACCATCGCTGTCCCCTCCAGCAATCCGCTGGATGGGGTGATGGCGCTTCTGCCCACCCCGGCACCCCGCCTGTCCACCCTGCTGGTGGTGCTGGGGATTCTGCTGCTGCTGCCCCGTCACTCCCGCCGCTGGCCTGGGCGGCGGGGCCACTGACGGGGACGCCACTGGCGATCGCTCAGTCCGCCAGCTGGCTCAGTTCCTCGGCGTAGCGTTCCTCCAGCTCCACCTGCCAGCGCTGGGCTGTCTCATCCGGCAGACGGCTCACCGCTTCCCGGAACAGGTGCAGCAGGCTGGCAGCTTCCTCGCCGAGCCCGCCATTGAGATCCCAGATGTCCTGAATGCGTTCGTCCGCCGCGTCTCCGCGGAAGATCAGGCGTTCCAGCAGGGTCTGCAGATCGTTCTGGCTCACGGGGTAACCGGGAATGCAACGAACTGGCACGATAGCATAACCCCTCCGAGTGACCGGACTGATGTTGCTCAACGAGTTCGAGCCCCTGCTGCTGGCACTGCGGCAACACCCGCTGGCCTTTGGCCGCGGTTTCCTGGCAGGGTTGGTGGGGCTGACGGTGCAACGACCCCGTGCGGCTGCGTCCACCTCCCGTCCCCAAACGATTGCCATCGACTAAATCTGCCATGACTGCTTCTTCTGCTCCCCTCGGGGTTGCCCTCGTGGGCACGGGTTTCGGCCTCAAGGTGCACCTGCCCGCCCTCCGCGCCTGCGATCGCACTGAGGTGGTGGCGGTCTGGCATCGCGACCCGGTCAAAGCGGCGGCGATCGCCCGGGAGCATGGGATTCCGAACGCCTACAGTGACTACGATGCCCTGCTGGCGGATGAGCGGGTCGCCGCTGTCGCCGTGACCACCCCGCCGTTCACCCATGCCGATCTGGCCGGTCGGGCCCTGGCGGCGGGTAAGCACCTACTGCTGGAGAAGCCGACCGCGCTGACCGACACCGAAGCTCGCCAGCTGGAGCGGCTGGCCCGGGAGCAGGGACTGATCACGGCGCTTGATTTCGAATACCGCTTTGTGCCGGTCTGGCAGCAGGCCGAGCGGCTGCTGCGCCAGGGGCTGGTCGGTCAGCCCTATCTGATCCGCCTCGACTGGCTGATGTCCAGCCGTGCTGACGCCACCCGGCCCTGGAACTGGTACGCGCAGCAGGCCCTGGGCGGTGGTGCCCTCGGAGCCCTGGGCTCCCACAGCTTTGACTACCTACACTGGCTGTTCGGCCCGGCCCGACGGCTGCGGGCCAGTCTGTATACGGCGATCGCCACCCGACCCGACCCCGTCAGCGGCGACCTGAAACCCGTCGACTCGGACGACACCGCGCTGATCGATCTGGAGCTGGCTACCGGGGTACCCTGCCGCGTCAGTCTCAGTTCCGTCTGCCGAGCCGGACGCGGACACTGGCTGGAGGTCTACGGCGATCGCGGCACTCTGGTGATCGGCAGCGCCAACCAGCAGGACTACGTCCATGGCCACCAGCTCTGGTTCACACCGGCGGGCGAGGCCACCCGGGAGATTGCCATCGATGCCGATCTGGACTTCGCCCAAACCTGGCCCGATGGGCGGATTGCCCCGGTGCTGCGGGTGATTGACGACTGGGCCGAACGGATTCTTCACGGCCAGCAGAAAGCCCCCGGCCTGGCCGAGGGCTGCTACAGCCAACTGCTGATGGAACTCTGCCAGCAGTCGCACCGCCAGGGCGGGGGCTGGGTCGAGGTGCCGACGGCCTGAACCGTCAGGCCTGCTGCTTCTGCTTGAAGCGGCGCAGGCGGTTGGAGAAGCTCTGCATCACTTCCAGGGCGAACATCGGCGTTTCCTGAACGGCGAACAGGAAGCGCCGCCGGTCCAGGCTGGCCAGAACGCAGTCGGTGCGGGCGATCGCTGTCGAAGCCCGGGTCTGGCTGGTCTGCACCAGGGCCCCCTCCCCGAAGATGTCGTCCTGCTGTAGCGTCTCGACCACCTCGCCATTCACGACGAGATCAACCTCGCCCTCGAGAATGCCGTACATCACGTCACCGATCTCACCCTGACGGAAGATCTCGGATCCGGCGGGATAGCGGATGCCTTCGACTTCCTTCTGAAAAATGCGAACCGTGGCAGCAGCAGACAACATGGCGGATCCACCTTGCTTCACTTCATGCAGACTTCAACCGAAACAGCGGCGTCTGACTCTGTTATACAACAGTCATACATGTTTAACAGATGCCGGGGGCTGCGTACGGGACTTCGTAGGGTTTCTTAAGGTTTGTTTTGGTTTCTGGTTGCGGCTGCCGCCGAATTGGGGGCCAGGGCCTCGAAGCTGATCAGGCTTTCGATCATCCGTTTGGCGACCGGGGCGGCCACGGTGGAGCCGTAGGCGTCGTCCCCCTTCGGTTCATCCACCACCACCAGGACGGCGTAGCGGGGATTTTCCACCGGCAGGGTGGCAATGAAGCTGGTGATCCGGGCACCGGAGATGTAGATCCCGTTCTCGGCCTTCTGGGCCGTTCCGGTCTTGCCCGCGATCCGATAACCGGGGATGCGGGCAATCTTGCCGCTGCCGCTCTGGACCACCGTCTCCATCAGCTCGGTGACGGTATGGCTGGTTTCGGGGCTGAACAGGCGCTTAGCGGCGGGGCGAGGGGGCTGCCAGTAGAGCTCGCCCCGGGTGTTCACCAGTCCGGCCACCACGTGGGGCACCACCAGCTGGCCGCCGTTGGCGATCGCCGCATGCAGCTGTAGCAGCTTCAGCGGGGTCAGCGACAGTCCCTGGCCGAAGGCCGCCGTGGCGGGCTCGATTACCTGGGTGACGAAATCCTCGCGCCGTTTCAGCTGACCGGCGGCAGTGAAGGGTAGATCGGTACCCACCGCCTGATCGATGCCCAGCCGGGTCAGCCATTCGTAGTACCGGACTGCGGGCAGCCGCTGCATGATGTGCACCATGCCGACATTGCTCGAATACTGCAGCACCTGGGCGATGCTGAGGGCGCCGCGGCCGCCGCGGGTGGTGAAGTCGTGGTTGTTGATCGGCCAGCCGCCGACAGTGATCCGGCCTTCATCCGGGACGATGTCCGTCGGGGCGATCTTCTTCTCCTCGAGGGCGATCGCGATGTTGATCGGCTTGAAGGTCGAGCCGGGTTCGTAGAGATCGTGGATGGACCACTCTGTGAACAGCTTCGGATTGGACTTCCAGTAATGGTTGGCGTCGTAGGTCGGCAGCGAGACCACCGACAGCAGCGAGCCATCACGCACGTCCATCACCAGGGCTGTGCCCCGTTTGGCGTGGTACTTGGCGAGCTGGCGGGCCAGGGCATCACGGACCGCCAGCTGCAGACGGCCATTGATCGTCAGCTGCAGGCGCAGATCGTCCTGGTGCAGGAAGCCCGGCGGCAGGCCGTCCGGCAGCACACTGCCTCCACCGGTACGACCGATACTCGTGCGCAGGGGCTGGCGTTCCAGCAGCACCCGCTGGCTGAATTCCAGGCCGGCCTGGGCCTCCCGGTCGGCATTCAGGAACCCGACCAGGCTGGAGTAGAGATCGCCCTGGGGATAGATGCGGCTCGGCTCACTGGCCAGATCCACCCCATCCAGATGCAGGGCCTCAATGCGGCTGGCGGTGTCCCGGGTCAGATCATTGGCCAGGCGGATGCCGGTTTCCTGCTGTCGAAAGGTGGCCAGCAGATCGGCGGGGGTGCGCCCGAGAATCGGCGCGAAGTCGGCGGCTACCTGCTCCAGCGGTTTGCTGAACATCGCCGGGTGAACGTAGACCGTGAAGGTTTCCTCATCCACCGCCAGCAGGTTGCCGCTGGCGTCGACGATCGGGCGCCGGGGGGTGAAGGGCTGCAGGGTAATCCGCTGCTGGGCCGTCGCCCGGCGGCTCAGATCCTGATGCTGGAGCACCTGGACCGTGAAGAGCCGCCCCACCAGCAGAGCCAGACCGGTCGCCAATAATCCGGCGGCGATCGTGGGGCGACTGGCCGGTATCTGCCTCAGGGCAGCCGGTCGGGCGGACCGGCGGGTATTGGGCATCGACCGGGCGGAGGTCATGAACGGCTGGAGAGTTTAGTATCCGACCATTGTGGGGGTCGGCAGGGCGGTTTGGGCCGGGTTGGGCAGCGAACGTTGGGGCCGGGCCTGGGCAGGATGCAGGAAGATCAGATCATCGGGTTTGGCGGCGACCAGTCCCTGGGGGGCTTTCTCGGCCTGCCGCAGCAGCTGATCGCGCAGAATGGCGTTGCTGCTGGTCAGTTGCAGTTCCTGGCGTCGCAGCTGCTCCAGCTGACGGTAGGACTGGCTCCAGCTGCGCTCGGAGCTGACGTTCCAGAAATAGAGCCCGAGGGCCAGGGTGCCGATGGCGGCAATGGTGACGGTCACCCCGGTCTGCAGACGCTGCAGGGGGCGGGGCAGGGTGGACGTCTGGGGC
>CAWUMD010000083.1:0-10330 GCA_963923365.1 uncultured bacterium | reverse complement strand
TCGAACAACGCCTCGGGCGGCGCTCCGGCGGTCATTAGCTCTGGCTGGATGGCCGTCTGACTCTGCGTGGGGGCCACTCACCACTGGTGGGCGGCCCCTTCTCTTTTGTCCATGACCGAACCGGGGATTACAACCCGACCGAGGCCAGAAAATCACCAGTCAGTGAACGTGGTTTAGATCGTCAGGCGGAACTTCACAACCTCTAAAAAGCCTTGCAATCCATGCCTGGCCTGGATTGCGCTGAAATCAGACACCCCGCCGCAAAATCCCCTAATTCTCCTGGCCTTATGCTTGTATTCACTCCAGACATGGTATTCTAGGTACATACAAAACCCGACCAGGTAACCGGTGTTTAATACCTGAGCCGCTCACTGGATGCTGAGCCCTCACAGTTCCGGTTGCATCTGTCGACATTTCATCTGTGAGTGGTGAGCCCCATGGCGATCGCAACTGCCCTGCACCCCGAGACCCTGGATCTGAAGCGGCGTCAGACGCTGCCCAAAGGGCAGTTCTGGCGCATTCGGGAAGGCCTGGTACGTGGTCTGACCTGGGATGAAGAGGGTGAGGCGATCGCCCTGGGGCTCTGGGGACCGGGAGATATCATCAGCAGCCGGCTCAGCTCCCTCAATCCCTTCGAGCTGGAAACCCTCTCTCAGACTGTGATCGAAGCAGTCGACCCGCAGGATCTCGACCTGACCACGGTGCTGGGTCAGCACTTCCAGGCCACCGAGCAGCTGCTGAGCATCACCCGCACTCGCCTCTCCGAAATCCGGTTCTCCCGCCTGCTCGAATGGCTCGGTCGGCGCTTCGGCATTGCCAGTCAGCAGGGCTACCTGGTGGACCTGGACCGCATCTATCTCACCCATCAGACCCTCGGTGAGCTGACCGGTTCGACTCGGGTCACCATTACCCGGCTGCTGAACGCCTTCGAGCGTCAGGGCGTCATCACCTACGAGCGCAGCCGTCGGATGCAGATTAACATCAGTCAACTGCCTCACCTATCGGCCCATTCGCAGGTCCAGGTCGCCTGAGGCCATCCTTTTACCCTCCGTTCTGTGGTGAACTCGGCATGAATGCCATCGAGCTGAATGAGCGTCTCGATCGTGGGGAAGTCCTGCTGCTGGATGTCCGGGAGCCGGCAGAATATCGGGCCGAACACATCAGCGGGGCCTATCTCTACCCCCTCAGCCAGTTGGAGAATCTGCCGATCCCCCCCTCAGACCGTCCGGTTGCGATCCACTGCCAGACAGGCCGCCGCTCGAGACAGGCCGCCCACTGGCTCCGTCAGCAGGGACTCGCCGTCGTCGAGTTGGAAGGGGGAATCGATGCCTGGAAGAAAGTCGGGCTGCGGACGGAAGGGTCCGCCGTAACGGCCCCGATCAGTCTGATGCGCCAGGTGCAGATCGTGGCAGGGTCCCTGATCCTGCTGGGAGTTCTGATCGGGACCTGGGTCAACCCCGCCGGGTACGGTCTCAGTGCTTTTGTCGGTGCCGGTCTGATCTTCGCGGGTGTCAGTGGTACCTGCCTGCTGGCAAATCTGCTTGAGTTTCTGCCCTGGAACCGCATCGGTAGCGCCCAGAACAGTCGCCACCGCAGATGAGATTCAGGTCCCATCCCTGGGTGGTTATTTCAGCGTCATCCCCTCAGGAAGCTGGTCATTATTGCTACGACTGACCCTCGTCTCCCCCGGTCAGATTCAGAAGAGCCAGCCATCCGCGGATAGCTGGCTCTTCTGTTGACTGGAAAACCACCCTCACCTGAACGGGTTCTGGTGATCAGGACAGGGTGCTAACCGCTACGACCCGCTGGCTCGCTTCGCGTAGGAGAGACCATAAACTCCGGAGCGGAACTGAAGCACTGGGTCGTTGGTGGGTTCAATGCCATCCCCCAGCACCAGCGGATCAAAGACGACTTTCTCGCAGGCAGCGCCGGGTTGGGGGGCAGCAGCCGTCAGCGTCAAGGTCCCGACCTTGACCTGCTGGCGATCGCTCGGCCAGGCTACGGTCGGATTATCATCGACATCCCCCGGTTTCCCGATCGTCAGAACCAGATCCCATTTCAGAGGACCCTGCCGGGTACGGTCGATCAGTTTCTGCTCCAGGAAGTTGGCGGGAGCCTCCTTCAGTTCCTCATCGGTCAGCCGTTGTTCCCCATCCTGAGGGACAAACTGCCAGCGCACGAGCGTGGACTGGTTGGCTTTGTTGATGAATCGGAAAGCGTGCAGGCTGTAGTAGGTGGTGCTGCCATAGCTGGTGGGCGGATTATTGCTGGCCAGAAATGCTGCCTGGGCCTGACTATCCGGATAGCTGGCCCGGAACGCCTTCACCTTCTCGGGATCCGGCTTTCCGGTTTCCGGATCCGGCCGGATCGCCAGCATGTTCTCATAGAAGGTTTTCGGATTGGCAGCCCCGAAGACCGGCGTATTGATCAGGGCCATATTCACGACCTGATCCCTGGGGAGCTTGAACTGCAGCCCCAGCCCCCGGGGATTCCGGGCCGTATCGGGGGCCTTGGGATTCCCCCCAGCGAGGGAGAAGCGGGCCACAACCGGGATAGCCTTGCCGGAGAACAGAGGCGAGCGCGAATAGCGAGTAGCCTCCGGGGTTGCGACAAACTCACCGGAGGCACAGGTGCCCTTGATGTGATTGCGCCGCTGTCCAGGATTAACCCCAAAGGTCTGCTCGATGGCGGTCAGAACCTGATCCGCCGTGACGCCTGAACTGGCAAGACTGACGGTGGCAACCCCAACGGTGACCAGCAGACTGGCCAGGGCCGTCATCAGCCAACGGACCCTACGATGCGGGAAACTCATATGGATGCAACAGATAACAAGACAGGGGGTGTCAGCCGGAAACCTGGGGCAGTTGAGGACCCTAGCAGAAACCAGCTACCAATCAGTTAAGTTTTACGAAGAGCGCACCCGCGAACCGGTATTTCTCTATACCAGTTAACGTCTCTCGAATCGGCATGAAATATTACTCTAACTAGCACATTTACATCGGCAGATTGTCGCTTTAAGCGCGACTGAACTGACAACAAAAGCCCTGGAAGTCTAGTGACTTCCAGGGCTGAGAATTGCGTGAATTCCTGTATTAATCTGATTTTTGCAGTGATAGAGTCAGCAATGTCGTGCTCCGCGCTACATCCTTCTGACGGTGCAATTGTGGGGCGCCTTTTGAGCATGTTCCGGTGGCCGGTAGCCCATCAGCGCTGCCCAGCCGTTGCCGCGAAGGAACCCTGATTCCACAGCCGCAGGGCCGTATCCAGTCCCCAGCCGATCAGACCGATCACCAGCAGCACCGCGGTCAGTTCCCCATAGGCCAGACGGTCCCGGCAATCCAGGATCAGGTACCCCAGCCCGGAGCTGACTCCGAGCATTTCTGCCGGAACCAGCACCACCCAGATCAGGCCAACGGCTACCCGGATACTGGAGAGCACGGCCGGTTGGATCGACGGCAGGATGATCCGACCCACGATTTCCAGGGGCTCGGCAGCGAAGCTGCGTGCCAGCCGCAGGTAGAGCGGATCCACGCCTCGTACCGCGGTGATGGTGGTCAGCAGAATTGGCCAGACGGCAGCAATGGTCAGCAGGAAGAAGACCGGTAGGTCGCCGACCCCGAAGACCATGACCGCAATCGGCATCCACGAGAGGGGGGAAATCATGCGGATGAACTGGAAGACGGCGGAGGTCGCCAGTTCCAGCTTGTGACGCAGGCCCAGAATCAGCCCCAGGGGCAGGGCAATCAGGACCGCAAAGGTGAGGCCGAAGAAGACCCGGATTAAACTGGCGACAATGTGCCTGACCAGCACTCCCGAGGTCAGGAGGGACGCCAGATTGCTGAAGGCCGAGGTGGGGGAGAAGTCCGCCAGAATCGGGTTCAGCCGGCTCAGGCTCGCGATCGCCAACCACCAGATCACCAGACCTGCCACCAGTCCGACCAGAGGCAGGAGGCTGAACGATGGTAGGCGTCGAACGCGCGGACGCGCAGCAGTGAGGGTCATGTGTAGGCGATCAGTTCCTTGCGGGTGTAGTTAGCCGGTAGATTGAAGGCCCGCGGTCCCCCGGCGGCAGCGATTGCCTTGCGCACAAACCGATCGGTCACCAGATCCCTGGCCACAAAGTCGGGATCCAGGGTCTTGAGGAAATTGCGATCGCCTTCCACCTGAGTCACCTTCAGCAGCCTCACGAGTTCGCGGGTATAGGAGGCGAAGGGATAGGGCTGGAAATCGATGCGGTGGTTCTTCCACTCGGGGTGCAGGATGGCGCCCTGAGCCTTGTAGGCCGCCGGGCTGTAGAAGTCCAGGGCTCGGGTGAGAATCGCCTTGCTGTGGGGCGTATACATCCCCCGCTCCTGGGAGAGAATATCAGCCACTTCTTCCCGATTGCCCTGCATCCAGCGCTGGTTCTGGACAATGCTGTTGACCACTCGCTGAGTCCACTCCGGCTTACTGCTGACATCATCTTCGTGAAGCAGCACCACGCAGCAGGCATGGTCGTTCCAGATATCACCGGTAAACCGCAGCACCTTGCCGACCTTCTTGGTTTCCGCCGCGGCATTGAAGGGCTCAGCCACGATATAGCCAGCGACCTTGCCACTCGCCAGCGCAGGTACCATTTCCGCTGGAGGCAGCACCACCAGATTCACCTCGTCATCCGCCACCGCTGCTTCAATCGGTCGGCGCACGACTTTGAGGCCATTCTTCTGCAGCAACTGCTGCAACAGAATGTTGTGGATCGAGTACCAGAAGGGCACCGCCACCACCTTGCCCCCCAAATCCTGGGGCCTGTTGATCGAGTTCTGGACGGTCAGGGCTGACCCGTTCGTGTGGTTCCAGGCGACGACCTTAGCCGGGTACTTCTTGGCGTAGCGCATCCACACCGTAGTGGGGAAGAGCATGTGGATGACGTTCACCTGCCGGGAGAGAAAGGCCTCCGACAGTTGAGCCCAGGAACGGAATCGGGTCGGGTCTTCCACCGTCAGGCCCTGGTCCTTGAAGGTGCCGCGAGCGTGGGACACCAGCAGGGGCGAAGCATCGAGGATCGGCAGATAACCGATTTTGATCGGCTGATCCTCGGATTTCGACAGGGGCTTCTGGGCTGCATCGGCGGGCGACCATTGGCCATTGGCCAGGCTGAGCCCGGCTCCGGCCGCCAGCAGACTACCGAAGCGCAGGAACTGACGGCGGCTCATGCCACAGCAATCACAGGTCAGGGGATGGTGAAGCATGGGGATGGGTGCAGGTAGGGTGAACAGAGGCAGGGCCGGGGCTCAGGAGCTCCCCGCCGTATCCGCTGAGCGGGTCATGACCCCGGACAGCTCCGCCAGGATCTCGCGGCGGAGTTCGGCGTAATCCGCCGGGTCGGCCAGGGAGCGGACCTCGTCACGGCCGCGCGGCGATCGCAGGGACCACTGCCGGTGAATCCGACCTGGGTAGCGGTCCATGAGCACGACGCGATCGCCGATGGCAAGGGCTTCGTCGATGTCGTGGGTGACCAGCAGGGCGGCAGCCCCGTAGCGGGCGATCGCCTGCAGCAGCAGTTCCTGCATCGAGCGGCGGGTGATCGCATCCAGAGCGCTGAAGGGCTCATCCAGCAGCAGCAGTTCCGGCTGACGCACCAGGGCCCTGGCCAGAGCGACCCGCTGCGCCATGCCTCCGGACAGTTCCCGGGGGTGGGCTCGCTCGAAGCCACTGAGGCCGACGCTGGCCAGGGCGTCCGAGACGCGAGCCGATACCTCCTGGGGTGCAAGGCGTGGCATCCGCTTCAGACTCAGGCTCCAGGCCACGTTCTGGGACACGGTCAGCCAGGGAAGCAACGCCGGGGACTGGAAGACCACGCCCACATGAACCTGAGGCTCGGTGACCGGCTGATCGTCCAGCAGCACTTCGCCGGAGGTGGGGCGCTGCAGCCCGGCAACGGACAGCAGCAAGGAGGACTTGCCACAACCGCTTGGGCCCAGTAGGCAGACCACCTCCCGGGGCTGAACCTGGAGATCAATCTGCTCGAAGGCCAGAAAACTGCTGCCCCGGCGCCGAAACCGCTGACTCAGGCCCCGAATCTCCAGCAGGGGTATGGTCGCTTCACTGGCGGTCATGGACCCCTCTCTCTCCGGGTTCAGATGAGCTGGAGACGCGAGGCTCATGGGTAACATCTCCAGACGCTAAAAATCCGCATGTCAGGAAAAAATTTGACTGACCATCGCTATTGATCAATGCATTTTTGATGCTATGACAACCGACCTCCCGAAAAGGTGTGCCCTGGGAAACATCCCTGACAGGCTGCAGATTGCTAGCGTGCCAAAAGCTAATGCTTACCTGGAGTTTCCAGGATCTGATGCTGACCTCTGCGCACTCACCGTTCCAAACACCTGATTCGGCAGATTTTCCGCTTCACAACATCAGGGAAATTGCCCAGGGTCCGCTGCGTCATCAGGTGGACGACATTGATCGGGGAATCTACCCCGCCGATCTGCTGCGACGCCTGGTGGCGACCGGGGCTACCTCAGCACATCTGCAGGCCGGGCCGGGTCCGGTGAATTACGGCCTAACCATTCAGGCGATCGCCGAAGTCTCGCAGGTCTGTGGGGCCACCGGATTTCTGCTGTGGTGTCATGCCGTCTGCGGGCTCTATCTGGAAGCCTCCGGCAACCCGGCCCTCACCGGTGAGGTGCTGGAGCGTCATCTGAGCGGTGATAGCCTGGGCGGAACCGGTCTCTCCAACCCGATGAAGAGCTACGCCGGCATTGAATCGCTGCTGTTGAAAGCCGAGCCGGTGCCCGGCGGTTATCGGGTGAATGGGTCACTCCCCTGGGTTAGTCACCTGGGCCCCAACCAGTACTGCGGGGCGATCGCCGCCGTTGCGGTAGAGGGACAATCTGCGGATCGGGAACTGATGTTCCTGCTGCGCTGCAATGCCCCTGGGGTGGAACTGCGTTCCTGCCCGGCCTTCTCCGGAATGGAGGGGACCGGCACCTACGGACTCCGGCTCACGGATGTCTTCGTCGGGCCTGACGACATCATTGCCGACCCGGCGAAACCAACCATTCTGCGAATCCGGGGCGCCTTCGTTCTGATGCAGTGCGGCATGGCTCTGGGGGTGACCCAGGGGGCCATCAACTCGATGCGGGTAGTGGAGAAATCTCTGGGTCACGTCAACCGCTTCCTGGATGACGGTCCCGACAGCCTGCAGACCGAACTGAATGCGTTGAGTGAGCAGGTGCTGAAGCTGGCCCACACCCCCTTCGACCCCGCCCCGACTTACCTGATCGAGGTCCTCGAAGTTCGGGCTCGGGGATCGGAACTGGCCCTGAAGGCAGCCCAGGCGGCTCTGCTGCACCAGGGTGCCCGCGGCTATCTGATGAGTTCCGACGTGCAGCGCCGGGTGAGGGAATCTCACTTCGTCGCCATCGTTACTCCGGCCATCAAGCACCTGCGCAAGGAGATTCATCGCCTCCGGACCGAGGCAGCAGCTTCCTAGCCGCCCGCGATCGCCTGTGTTTCGTTCACCTCTTGAGGATTCCTGCCATGACTCAGACGCCCCAGACCCCGAATCGTGCGGTGGAGACGGTCAAAGCCTACCTGCGGCCCATCGATCGGGACGGTCTGCTGGCCTTTGCCGACAAGGGGCGCCAGAATCCCGGCGCCCAGGGCACCAATCGGGTCCACACCGTCACCGAAGGTCAGTACCGCACGCTCAATTACGTCGGTGATCACGACCCGGTCGTGGTGGATGAACCGCTGCACCTGTTCGGTCAGAACACAGCCCCGGCACCTGGGGAAATCGTTCTGTCAGGCCTGGGAGGCTGTCTGGCTGTGGGCATCACAGCCGTGGCCACCTGGAAGCAGGTGAAACTGAGCCGCCTGGAAATCTTCCTGGAGGGGGATATCGGCAATCCGGCGGCCTGGGGCGCCGGGGGGGTGCTGGAAAAGACGCCGCCGGAAATGGGATTCCAGGCGATCCGCGTCCGAGTGCTGGTGGAGGGCGATGCGAGCCGGGAGGAGCTGGACGAGATCGTTCGTCATGCCAATTACTACTCCCCGGTGGCCAACACGCTGCGCAACCCGATTCCCTTCGAGATCAGCCTCACAGACACCCCCTGACGATGGCTGCACCCGGGCAGGTCTGAGGCTTCCCCGATGCAGCCGATCAACTCAACCAGCCCCACCGTCCCATCACCCGCCAGGTGACGGGGACAGGTTGCTCTGACGCTACGGGCCAGAGCCGCTGCAGTTCCTGCTCGAAGGCTGGTCCAGCAAACCAGTGAATGGCTGCCGCCACCATGACCGCATCCAGGCTCTGATCCGGTAAGCCGGACTGATGGGCCGGGGCAACCCGGTAGTCGATGCGGGGGTCCGGTACAGCGGCGGCAATCTGCTCGACACTCAGGTCCGTGGCCGTCACCCGGGCGAAATGGTGAGCCAGATCGCGGGAGGCCTGGCCGTTGCCACAGGCACAGTCCCAGACATGTTCATGACCGGGGCTGTGCTCAGAGAAGGCGGCAAACAGTGCCGCAGGGTAGGTCGGTCGCCGGGTGGCGTACAGCCGGGCCACCGGACTGAAGTGGTCGACCTGGGGAGGCAGTTGACTCACAGACACTCACGGCAGAGGACTACGGTTGTTGTAGCAGAGGGGCCGCTGGGGAAATCTGCCAGGATCGGCACCCTACAGGAGCACACGTATGCCAACACCATCCCCTGAAATCCGCGCCATCCGCCCGGATCAGAGCGTTCCAACCCGTCAGGGCCTGCCCTATTTCCTGGGGATCTCGGGCCGTAGCGTAGGGGCCCGTGGGCTCGCCATGCACCTGGTGGAGATTCCCCCGGCAGCCTGCTCGGAGCCCCATCAGCATCTGGGCTACGAAACCGGTATCTACGTGATTGAAGGCCGGGTACTGACCCGCTGGGGCGATCGCCTCGAGCAGGAGGTGATCAGCTCAGCCGGTGAATTTCTGTTCATCCCTGCAGCGGTGCCCCATCAGTCGATCAACCTCAGCACCACCGACGTGGCCCGAGCGGTGATTGCCCGTAATGACCCTGAGGAACAGGACAAGGTGGTCGTCTACGACCCCGAGCAAGCTCGAAATCTGGAACCTTCGCCGTGAGACCTCTCTCCTGTCGGGGGCTGAGTGGACAGGACCAAAGACTATAGTCCCGTCCCGGGTCAATCCGGTGCCTGCCCGCGGAACCGGTTCAGATAGCGGCGGATCTGCTTCGGCCAGTCACCGGGGAGATCACCCTGGTGCAGATCAAGTCTGAACATGGAGACGGCCAGGGCACCTCCCCCCCGGCGCAGAATGGCAACCACATGCCACAGGGCTAGAAGACCAAGCAGAGCCCAGCTGCTCAGGTGCAGGGCGTAGGAGAGATGGGCAAACTGGCGCTCCTCCAGCCACTCCTCCTCCATCGCCAAGCCGGACCCCACCGCCAGCGACAGCGCGATCAGTGGCAGGACGTTACTGAGGGTCCGCAGCCGCTGCCAGCCCAGGGTCAGGGCATAGAGAGCAAAGGGCAGGAGCAGCAGGAAGGTCACCCAGCCCAGGAATCCATGCAGCTCGAACAGCTCCTCGGAGACGGAACCCAGCGGCAACCGTCCGAAGCGGCCATCGAACTGGTTGTAGATCAATCCGCCGGTTGTCCAGCTGGCCAGGGTGAGGAGTGCGAGAGGGGAGTGCAACAGTCGCAGGAGGGAGGGCTGATAGGGTTTTGCCATCAGGGGAAGTGCCCGGAAAAGAAGTGGCCTGTGTCGTGGGGGCGATCAGGTCGACAGCCGATCCCTGATCCATCTCACGACATACGTGAACTTCAGTATGTCAGCCACCGTCAGGCTGATTCAGACGTGGTGATCACCAACAGCGATCGCCGCCCCGACCCGCACCACGCCGATCACTCCCGGCAGCGCTCTCACTGCCACCGGAGACGGATCACGGCGGCCCATCCGCAACGCGATGTTCCGCCTGACTATGACTGACCATCCTCCCAACCCTGCTCCCAGGCCCGTTCTGCCGCGGTTTTCGGGGATCCGCCCAGGAGACGCCCATCCTCATCCAGGTCCGCCGTAAAGGCCGGTGTGATCACATTCAGGTCCCGGGAGCAGAGCCAGCATTCCAGATGCCTGACCTGCTCCTGCTGCAGAATCTGCAGCCGTTGGCGGAAGAAGGTCTGAGCCTCAACGGTAGAGCGGGTCAACAGCAGCAGGCAGTGGCCGTACTTAACCCGCAGGCAATGTCCCACAGCGATGCCTTGCAAATTTCTCTTATGAGATGAATTAGAACGTATACACGAAGGCAAACAGGCTGTTTCCTTGAATCTATTCACAAAACACAGCATTCAG
>CAWUMD010000082.1:0-10426 GCA_963923365.1 uncultured bacterium | reverse complement strand
GGATGCTCGGTTTCGGGGTGCTGCTGGGACTGGCCACCCTGGGTAAGTACTACGGACTGCTGCTGGGCGGTGGTGTACTGGGCTTCTGCCTCACCCGACCCCGGTTCCGGCCGCTGCTTACCAGTCCCTGGCTGCTGGCGGCGCTGGTGGCCACGGTGATCACCAGTGCTCCCCTCTGGGGCTGGAACCTGCAGCACGACTGGATTTCCTTTCGTTTCCAGGGCGGTCGGGTGAACACCCCCGAGAGCTACGACCTGCTGCGGGTGCTGGCGCTGCTGGGCGAGCACTGGGGGATGCTCTTCCCGACCATCAGCCTGCCCCTGGCCTGGGTCAGCGCCGGTAATGTGATCGGTCTGGTGCGGGGGCGCTACCGGTCGGACGAGGCGGACCGCCGCGCCCTGCTGCTCTGGGTGGGCCTGCCGATCGTGGTCGGTTTTACCCTGCTCGGTGGCAAGATGCGGGTGCTGCCCTCCTGGCCGATGCCCGGCTACTGGAGTCTGCTGCCCCTGCTGGGGGTGGCGGCGGCGGACTGGGGCCAGCGGCATCGCCGTGGTCTGATCCTCTGGCTGGGCTCAACGGCTGTGTTGGTGGGTGGCCTCGGCACCCTGGCGGTGCTGCACATCCGCGATGGCATTGCCCAGATTCCCGGTTCGCGGACCCTGCTGCCCGCGCTCACCCTGGAGCCCACCGGCGGCTGCAACCCGCCGCCGCGCCCCTGGTGGCAGCTGCTGCCGGTGCAGTGCGACACCTCCGTGGAGCTGTTCCCGCCGGAGCGGCTGACGGCATCGGCGCGGGCTAATCCCCAGTTCATGGCGGCGCTGCAGAGCAGCGACTTCCTGTTCACCAACGACTACATGCTGGCGGGGCAGTACGCCCTTGGCCTCGACCCGATCCGGCGCCTGCCGATCACGACCTTTAGCCAGGATCCGCGCGGGTTTGCCTTCTGGTCCCGGCCCGAGGACTGGCGGGGCCGCTCGGGCCTGTTCCTGACCACAGCCAAGCTCCAGGGAAGTAGCCTGCAGGAATTCGCACCGCTGTTCCGCTCCCTCACCTACCTGACCGAGCTGCCCCTGCGCCGCAATGGGGAGGTGGTGATGCGCATCCGTGTCTATCGGGCTGAGAAGATGGTTCAGCCCTACCGTTGGCCCTACGGCCTCCCCCCTGCGCCATGACCTCGCCTGCCGACACCGGCTTGCCGGAACGCCTGGCCAAGCACGAAGTCCGCTACGCCGACCACCGTCAGGTGCCGCCGGATATTCTGACGCCGATGATGCGTCACTGGGTGGAGGTGAAGGACCAGCACCTGCAGCAGATCCTCCTCTACCGGATGGGGGACTTCTTCGAATGCTTCTTCCAGGACGCGATCACCGTGGCCCGGGAGCTGGAGCTGGTGCTGACCAGCAAGGATGCGGGTAAGGAAATCGGTCGGGTGCCGATGGCGGGCATCCCCTTCCATGCCCTTGATCGCTACTGCGCCCAGCTGGTGGAGAAGGGCTACGCGATCGCCATCTGCGATCAGGTGGAGGACCCAGCCCAGGCCCAGGGGCTGGTGAAGCGGGAGGTGACCCGGATCATCACCCCCGGCACCATCCTCGAGGAGGGGATGCTCAACGCCCGCCGCAACAACTATCTGGCGGCGCTGGTCTGGTCGGGGCAGCAGTGGGGGCTGGCGATCGCCGACATCTCCACCGGCGAGTTCCTCACCTGCCAGCACGAGGGCTTGGAGGTGCTGGTGCAGGAGCTTTACCGGCTGCAGCCCTCGGAGGTGCTGTTTCCGGTGTCGAGCCCGGATCGGGTCGGGCTGCTGCGCCCCGGCGAACCCAGCGACCACCTGCCGGAGTTCCTGCCTCGCCAGTTCTGCTACACTCTGCGGCCCCAGACCCCCTTCGACCCGGTGGAGGCGCGGCAGCGGCTGCAGGAACGCTTTCGGGTGCGATCGCTTGAAGGCTTCGGCTGTGAATCCCTGAAGCTGGCGATCCGGGCGGCGGGCGGACTGCTGCAGTACCTGGAGGCGACCCAGAAGGAAACGCCGGTACCGCTGCTGCCCCTGGCCACCTACCACCTGGGCGAGTATCTGGTGCTCGACCACCAGACCCGCCGCAACCTGGAGATCACCCAAACCCAGCGGGACGGCAGCTTCCACGGTTCCCTGCTCTGGGCCCTGGACCAGACCGTCACCACGATGGGTGGCCGGGCCCTGCGCCGCTGGCTGCTGCAGCCGCTGCTCAGCCGTCGGGGCATCGAAGCTCGCCAGCAGACCATCCGCGAACTGGTGGACGACAGCTGGCTGCGTCAGGAATTGCGGGCCCTGCTCAAGCAGATCTACGACCTCGAACGCCTGACCGGGCGGGCGGGCTCCGGCACGGCCAACGCCCGGGATCTGGTGGCCCTGGCGGACTCGCTGCTGAAACTGCCGGAACTGGCGGCGCTGGCGGCCCAGGCGCGATCGCCCTACCTGGCTGGGCTGCAGCAGGTACCGCCCCAACTGGAGCAGCTGGGCCACCGGCTCAAGGCGCATCTGGTGGACAGCCCGCCGCTGCACCTGACCGAGGGCGGCCTGATCCGTGCCGGGGTGAGCCCGGAACTGGATGCCCTGCGCCAGCGGGTCGAGGATGACGAACAGTGGATCTCGGACCTCGAAGCCAGTGAACGGGCTTCCACCGGCATCACCACTCTCAAGGTGGGCTACAGCAAGACCTTCGGCTACTACCTGAGTATCAGTCGGGCCAAGGCGGCCCAGGTGCCTGATCACTACATCCGCCGCCAGACCCTGACCAATGAGGAGCGCTTCATCACGCCGGACCTGAAGGAGCGGGAGTCGCGCATCCTCAGTGCCCAGAGCGACCTCAACCAGCTGGAGTACAGCCTGTTTGCGGCCCTGCGGGATGAGGTGGGCACCGAGGCCGAGGTGATCCGGCGGGTGGCCCAGGCGATCGCCGCTGTCGATGTGCTGGCGGGGCTGGCGGAGGTGGCGGTCTACCAGAACTACTGCTGCCCGGAGATCAACGAGGACCGGGAGATTGCGATCGCCGACGGACGGCACCCGGTGGTGGAGCAGTCCCTGCCCAGCGGTTTCTTCGTGCCCAATGGCGCTGACCTGGGGGCGGGCAGTTCCGAGTCCCCGGATCTGATCGTGCTCACCGGACCCAACGCCAGCGGCAAGAGCTGCTACCTGCGGCAGGTGGGCCTGATTCAGCTGATGGCCCAGGTGGGCAGCTTCGTACCCGCCCGCTCTGCCCGGCTGGGGATCTGCGATCGCATCTTCACCCGGGTGGGGGCGGTGGACGACCTCGCCACGGGCCAGTCCACCTTCATGGTCGAGATGAACGAGACGGCCAACATCCTCAACCATGCCAGCGATCGCTCCCTGGTGCTGCTCGACGAGATCGGCCGGGGCACCGCCACCTTTGACGGTCTTTCCATTGCCTGGTCGGTGGCTGAGTACCTGGCGTCGGAGCTGCGGGCCCGCACCATCTTCGCCACCCACTACCACGAGATGAATGAGCTGGCCTCGCTGCTGGCCAACGTTGCCAATTTCCAGGTGACGGTGAAGGAACTGCCGGATCGGATCGTCTTCCTTCATCAGGTCCAGGCGGGCGGTGCCGATCGTTCCTACGGCATTGAGGCGGCCCGGCTGGCCGGTCTACCCGCCACGGTGATTGATCGGGCCCGGCAGGTGATGGGCCAGATCGAGCAGCACAGCCGCATCGCCGTCGGCCTGCGCAAGGGTCAGGTCCCGGACCTGCCGCCACCCCCCCCGTCCCGGCGGCGTCCGAGAGGGACCGACAGTGGTCAGCTGGATATCTTTGGTTAGTTAAAAAATGTGCGCCAGCTCTGGGCGATCGCCGGGGAACCCGGCCAGAATCGAGGCATCAAGCATGGGGACCCTACGATGGCTCGCCTGGCTAAGCTCGATGCCGAACTCCACGACCGGCTGGATGTGGCTGTGAATCGGGATTATCGGATCCTGGAACCGTTTGAGCACCTGTTCCAGGGGGCACAACAACTGGTGCCGCGGCTGCTGAACACCGAGGAAATCCTCGCCTGGTTCCGGGGTCGCTACGAACCGGTGCATTCGCACCTGTCCTGATCCGCCCATGGGTGGAAAAACAAACGCCGAGACCATCTAGGATGGCCTCGGCGTAATTGTATGCCTGTAAGGCGTGTTACTTGACGCGATCCTTGAACAGTTTGCCAGCGGTGAATGCCGGAACCTTCTTGGCAGGAATCTTGATCTTTTCGCCGGTCTTGGGGTTCAGACCCTGACGGGCCGAGCGCTCACGGGACTCGAAGGAGCCGAAGCCGAGAATGGAAACCTTCTCGCCGCTGACGACGGAGTCGACGATCGTATCGAGCGTGGCATCGATGGCTGCGGACACCTGGGCTTTGGTCAGGCCGGTGCGAACGGCAACCTGATCGACCAGTTCACCTTTATTCATGCTGGGAATACTGCCTCGATTTCGGACTCGCAAATAATACAGTAAACATCTGGGATGCGGAAGGGAAATCAGAAACACTTTCTGAAATCGGATTCTTCAGTACCCCCCAACCCGGCTGGACTTGGACCAGTTGTTTCGGTTGCGAATCTTTGGTTTCTGGACTAGTGAATGTCAAAAAACGCCGACAGACGATCCCGGAGGGGGTGCCTGGATGGCTCAGGGCTGGGCTCGGCCCGTCAGGATCCGGGCGGCCAGCATGGCCGCGCCGTAGCCGTTATCGATGTTGACGACGCCGATACCGGTAGCGCAGCTGTTGAGCATGGTCAGCAGGGCGGAGAGGCCGCCGAAGCTGGCGCCGTAGCCGACGCTGGTCGGCACGGCGATCACCGGAACGCGGGTCAACCCGGCCACCACCGTGGGCAGGGCCCCTTCCATCCCGGCCACGGCGATGATCGCGTCGGCCCGGTCGAGGCGATCGCGCTGGCTCAGCAGCCGGTGCAGCCCGGCCACCCCCAGATCCCAGAGGCAGTCGACCGTGAAGCCGCTCAGACGGGCGGTAACCGCGGCCTCTTCGGCCACCGGCAGATCCGAGGTGCCTGCCGCCAGGATCGCCAGCCGACCCGGCTGACGCGGAGATTCGTCCGGACGCAGGGCAAGGATGCGGGCGGCTTCGTAGTAGCGCAGCTCGGGTACACAGCCCCGCAGCTGGCGGAACTGCTCCGGACGCAGGCGGGTCACGAGGGCCGATCGGTGGGCGGCGGCGAGCTGCTCCAGAATCTGCCGCAGCTGGTCGATGCTTTTGTCCTGGCCCCAGATGGCTTCGGGGAAGCCGGTGCGCAGGGCCCGATGGTGATCCAGGCGGGCGAAGTCACCCACCGCTTCCGTATCGAGACGCCGCAACTGATCCAGGGCCTGCTCCGGTGCCACCCGTCCGGCGGCAACCTCCGCCAGCAGGGCCTGGGTCTGGGTGGCGTCGAACATGGCGTCAGCCCCGGGCCAGCAGGGCGACGGCGTAGGCGCAGATGCCTTCCTCGCGTCCCGTCGGCCCCAGTTTCTCGTTGGTGGTTGCCTTCACGCCCACCTGGTCCGGGGCCAGACCCAGAACGCTGGCCAGGCGGCTGCGCATCTCCTCGATGTGGGGTTTGAGCTTGGGCCGCTCCGCCACCACCACCGAGTCGATGTTGCCGATTCGCCAGCCCCGCTGCAGCAGCAGTTGGTTGACCTGGCGCAACAGTTCCAGGCTGTCGGCGCCCTTCCATTTCGGATCGGTGGGGGGAAAGTAATGGCCGATATCCCCCAGGCTGAGGGCGCCGAGCATGGCGTCCATGATCGCGTGGGTGAGCACGTCGGCATCGCTGTGACCGTCGAGGCCAAGGCTGTGCTCGATCGGGATGCCGCCCAGAATCAGCGGTCGGCCTTCCACCAGACGGTGCATGTCATAGCCGTTGCCGATGCGGATGTCGGGCATGGAAGCTCCGGAGCGTGCTGCGGCCCCGATTCTACCGTGGGTGCTACTGCTGCTGTTGCTGCTGGGCCAGCCAGCGTTCGTACAGGTCCGGGCGGCGATCGCGAGTGCGCTGGATCTGCTGCTCCCGCCGCCAGCGGGCGATCGCTCCGTGGTTGCCCGAGCGCAGCACCTCGGGAATGCCCATGCCGCGGAACTCCGGCGGGCGGGTGTACTGGGGGTAGTCGAGCAGCGGTTCCTCGAAGCTCTCGAAGCGCAACGACTCCTCCTTGCCGACGGTGCCCGGCAGCAGGCGGATGGTGCCGTTGAGCAGCGTCAGAGCCGGAATCTCGCCGCAGGTGAGCACGAAGTCCCCCAGGGAGACCTCACGGTCGATCAGGGTCAGCACCCGCTCGTCCACGCCTTCGTAGTGGCCGCAGAGAATCACCAGCTGGTCGTAGTCGCGCACCAGTTCCTGGAACATCCCCTGGTGCATCGGTTCCCCCTGGGGGGTCATGAACAGCGAGAGGCTGCGGGGCTGGCGGGGAAGCGACTCGAAGGCGGTGAAAATCGGTTCCGGTTTGAGCAGCATCCCGGCCCCGCCACCGTAGGGCTCATCATCCACCTTGTGGTGTTTGTCGGTGGTGAAGTCCCGGAAGTCGGTCAGATGTACCTCGGCGATACCGCGGCCCAGGGCCTTGCCGATCAGTCCCGACTGCAGCGGCGAGGCAAAGAAGTCCGGAAACAGGGTGAGGATGTCGTAGCGCAAGGTCGGGTCCGCAGGCCAATTCAGCCATTTTCGCCGATGACCGCCGGGGCCGGGCTACGGGGCCGGTCGGGTGCTCTGGCGCAGCACCTGCCGCACACAGGGTTTGACGTTGGCCTGAACGTAATCGTTGACGGCGGCGGTGGAGGTTCTGTCGAGCTTCGGTTCCGCCTGGATCTTCTCCCAGAGGCAGGTGCAGACCGGAGCGGTCATGGCGGCGGGGGCCCCCTGCTCACGACTGTTTTTGATGCAGTTGGGCTCGAAGCTGGCCTTGGTCAGGGAGGTGGGTGCGGCGAGGGCGATCGCCGGCAGGCTGGCGATCGCCAGGCAGGAGAGCAGGGTGTTGAGGATCCGCATGGCTGGAAACCGGGTAGCGGGCGGGGGAGCGACTGCTGTAGCTCGGACTCCTATTACATAGAGTAGTGGTGACCTCTACGGACCGGTTGCCCATGTCCGCTGCACCAATCCGACTTCCCCGCATGGGCTGTGGTACCTGGGCCTGGGGTAATCGTTTTCTCTGGGCCTACGACGAACAGCAGGACAGCGATCTGCAGGCGGTCTTCGAGGCCTGTGTCGCCGCAGGTGTGACGCTGTTCGACTCGGGAGACTCCTACGGTACCGGTCGTCTCAAGGGCCGTAGTGAGAGCCTGCTGGGTCAGTTCGCCCGTCGCCTGGACTCCGAGCGTCAGTCGTCGCTCTGTCTGGCCACAAAACTGGCGGCCTACCCCTGGCGCCTGACCCGGGGAGCGATGGTGCAGGCGGGGCGGGCCTCGGCGGCCCGTTTCGGGCGCCCGATCGATCTGGTGCAGCTGCACTGGTCCACCGCCAACTACGCCCCCTGGCAGGAGGGGGCACTGCTCGATGGCCTGGCGGATCTCCACGCTCAGGGTGCCGTGCGGGGCGTCGGTCTCTCCAACTTCGGACCCCAGCGGCTGCGCTGGGCCCACCGGCGGCTGCAGGCCCAGGGAGTTCCCCTGACCTCACTGCAGGTGCAGTACTCCCTGCTCACCTACGAGCCCGGCCCCGATGCGGAACTGCGGGCCACCTGTCGGGAACTGGGGGTGCAGCTGATTGCCTACAGTCCGCTCACCCTGGGCCTGCTCACCGGCAAGTACAGCGAGTGCGGGCCCTGGCCGACGGGGGTACGGGGTCTGCTGTTCCGGCAGCTGCTGCCCAAGGTACGACCGTTGCTGGGCTGCCTGCGGGAGGTCGCCACCCAGACCGGCCATAGTCTGGCCCAGGTGGCGATCAACTGGTGTCTGCAGAAGGAGACGATTCCCATCCCCGGTGCCCGCAGCCTCACCCAGGCGCGGGAGAATCTGGGAGCGCTGGCCTTCGATCTGCCCGCAGCGGCGGTGCTGGAACTGGATCAGGCAGCGGGGCGCTGCACCGGTCGGATGACGCGCAATATCTTCCAGAGCCGGTGAGGGTCGCGGTTAGGCTGGAGACACAGGGGCGCCGCACCCGGCGGGAGGGCTCCATGGCTCGTCTTGCACGCTTTACGGATCGTCGTCAGGCCGGTCGGCTGCTAGCCGAAGCGCTGCAGACCTACCGGCAATCGCCCCGCACGTGGGTGCTGGCCCTGCCCCGGGGTGGAGTGCCGGTGGGGGCCGAGATTGCCTCGGCGCTGGATCTGCCGCTGGATGTCTGGCTGGTACGCAAGCTGGGGGTGCCCGGCCATGAGGAATTGGCGATGGGGGCGATCGCCCCGGGGGATGTTCGCTGGCTGGATCACAGATTGATGGTCGATCTGCAGATCACCGCGGGGGCCCTGGAACGGGTCACCGCCCGGGAACGGGCGGAACTGCAGCGGCGCCTGTCGGTCTACCGCGGCGATCGCCCCCTGCCGCCGCTGGCGGGCAGTACGGTGATTCTGGTGGATGACGGTGTGGCCACCGGAGCTAGTCTGCGGGCGGCGATCACGGCGCTGCGCCAGCAGCAGCCCGCCCGCATTGTCGTGGCGGTGCCGGTGATCGATCCCGGTGTGGCTCGCCGTCTGCGCCCGATGGTGGATCAGCTGGTGGCCCTGATTGAACCCCAGCCCCTGGAGGCCGTGGGGCTCTGGTACGTGAACTTTGACCAGACCGAGGATGCGGAGGTGCAGGCCTGTCTGGCGGCGGCACGGCGGCAGGCGTGGCCATGAACCAGGGCTGGGTCTATCGCGATCGGGTGGATCGGACGGCAGCGGGGCAGACGCTGCTGGACTTCTACAGCGATCGCTACCGCCATTCCAGCCGGGCAGAGTGGCGGGCCCGGATCGCGGCCGGTCAGATTCGCGTCGAGGGTCAGGTGGTGAGGGCGGAGCAGCGGCTCCAGACCGGTCAGCGGCTGGCCTACCATCGCCCACCCTGGCAGGAACCGCCAGTGCCGCTGACGTTCCGGGTCTGCCATGCGGATGAGGACCTGATGGTGGTCGAGAAACCGGCGGGTCTGCCGGTGCTGCCGGGGGGTGGCTTTCTGGAGCACACGCTGCTGCACCAGCTGCAGCGACGGTATCCCGACGACACTCCCTACCCAATCCATCGCCTCGGGCGGGGGACCTCCGGGCTCATGCTGCTGGCCCGCAGCCGTGGGGCTCGGGCCGTGCTCAGTGCTTGGATGCAGGCCAGCACGACAGGCGATCGCTGCATCCACAAGACCTACCTGGCTCTGATCGGCCCGGCCCCCGATCTGCCCGAGCGGGTGATCGTGACCCAGCCCATCGGTCCGGTCGAGTATCCGCAGCTGGGAACGATTCATGCCGCCTCGGCGATGGGCAAGCCGGCCCTGAGTGAGGTGCGGGTCCGACGCCGCTGGGCGGACCGTACCCTGCTGGAGGTGGCGATCGCCACCGGCCGACCCCACCAGATCCGCATTCATCTGGCCAGTCTCGGCTATCCCCTACTGGGTGATCCCCTCTATGGCCCTGGGGGGGTGCCCAAGGGCACGGATGCAGTGCCGGGTGACTGCGGCTACCACCTCCATGCCTGGCGGCTGCAGTTGCTCCACCCGATCCGAGGAAATCTGCTTGAGCTGCAAGCGGATCCGCCCTCGGCCCTGCGGGACGATCAGACCTGAGTCTTGGCCGGGTGGAAGCTGAGGGCGACGCCGTTGTTGCAGTAGCGCTTGCCCGTGGGCGGTGGGCCGTCATCGAAGACGTGGCCCTGGTGTCCGCCGCAGCGGCTGCAGTGGTATTCCGTGCGCGGCAGGATCAGCTTGTAGTCGGTCTGGGTGCCCAGGGCCCCGGCGATCGCCTGTTTGAAGCTGGGCCAGCCGGTACCGCTGTCGTATTTGTCCTGGGAGCGGAACAGCGCCTGATCGCAACCGGCGCAGTGGTAGGTACCCCGGCGCTTCTCGGTGTAGAGCGGGCTGGTGAAGGGTTTCTCGGTTGCTGCCTGCCGCAGCACGGCATAGGCCTCGGGGCTGAGACGCTGACGCCAGACCGCATCCGGGTAGCTGACGGCGTAGGCCGCCTTGGCGGGGCGGGGGGCAATCAGACTGGAGCCCAGGCCGAGGCTGAGGAGGCGAAGAACGTGACGGCGGGCGATCGCAACAGGGGCCATGGAACCTCCGGACAGCAGGCGCTGCTCCCATGGTTACAGAGAACTCTCCGAGACCGGAACGGTGAACCGTGCCTGCCCTGGGGTGATACGAAAAAGCCCCCGTCCTCGGACGGGGGCTTGGAGCTGAATCAGCCTGTCGGGCGATCGCCTTAGAGGGCGTTACCGCGGGGCAGAACTTCCTCAGGGAAGACGAACTTCTCGTGCGGTTGGTCCTGGGAGGCCATCCATGCACGGA
>CAWUMD010000081.1:0-10583 GCA_963923365.1 uncultured bacterium | reverse complement strand
TTGCAGTGCTCGCCGCCGGAAAGGGAACGCGGATGAAGTCGAAGCTGCCCAAGGTGCTGCACGAGCTGGGCGGCGTCACCCTGGTGGAACGAGCCCTGCGCTGCGCCGCCGGTCTGGAGGTCGAGCGCCAACTGGCGATCGTCGGCTACCAGGCGGATCTGGTGCGTCAGGCCCTGGCCCATCTGGACGTCACCTTCGTCGAGCAGACCGAGCAGCTGGGCACCGGCCACGCTGTGCAGCAGCTGCTGCCCCCCCTGGCGGGCTACGAGGGTGATGTGCTGATTCTCAATGGCGATGTGCCGCTGCTGCGCCCGGAAACCCTGGCGGCGATGCTGGCCCAGCACCGCGAGACCGGCGCCGATGCCACTCTGCTCACGGCCCAGCTGCCCGACCCCACCGGCTACGGTCGGGTCTTCTGCGACGAGCAGTTCCGGATTTCGGAAATCATCGAGCACCGTGACTGTACGGCGGCCCAGCGCCAGAACCGCCGCGGCAATGCCGGTATCTACTGCTTCCGCTGGTCTTCCCTGGAGCGGGTGCTGCCCAAGCTGAGCAACGACAACGACCAGAACGAGTACTACCTCACTGACGCGATCGCCATGCTCGATGCGGTCTACGCCATCGACGTAGCCGATTACCGCGAGACCCTGGGCATCAACGATCGCAAACAGCTGGCGGAGGCCTACGGGATTCTTCAGGAGCGCCTCCGCGACCACTGGATGGCAGCGGGGGTGACCCTGGTGGACCCCGACAGCGTCACCATCGATGACGGTGTCCAGCTGGGCCAGGACGTGGTGATCGAGCCTCAGACCCACCTGCGCGGCACCACCGTGATCGGCGATCGCTGCCGCATCGGGCCCGGCACCCTGGTCGAGAACAGCACCATCGGGGCCGACGTGACGCTGCAGTTCTCGGTGGTCAGCGACAGCCAGGTGGCGGATGGCAGTCGGGTCGGTCCCTACGCCCACCTGCGCGGCCACGCCGAGATCGCCGCGGGCTGCCGGATCGGCAACTTCGTGGAAATCAAGAAGTCCCAGGTCGGCCCCGGCACCAACGTCGCCCACCTCTCCTACCTCGGCGATGCCGAACTGGGGGCGAAGGTGAATGTCGGGGCGGGCACGATTACCGCCAACTACGACGGCGTTAACAAGCACCGCACGGTGATCGGCGCGGGCAGCAAGACCGGCGCTAACTCCGTGCTGGTGGCGCCGATCACCGTCGGCCAGGGCGTGACCATCGCCGCCGGGTCCACGATCACCAAGGATGTGCCGGACCATTCCCTGGCGATCGCCCGCGCCCGCCAGATGGTGCGCGAAGGCTGGGTGGGTCCCCAGAAGGCCTGAGGCGGAGGCGCTGCCGCTGGCGTTCACCAGCGGCAGCGCCCGGGTTCGTGTGGGGCCGGGGGTAGTTGGCGTCGCAGACAGCCACGGAAACCTTCTGGGCCTTCACCTGCTCGCAGATCACTGCAGTGTGCCGCTTCGTGGCTTCGGTCAGCTTGGCGAAAAACGGTAGCCAATCGGACTGTTGGCGGATGAAAGCGCAGGCATGCTCTGTCCAAGCATTTTCCATGCGTCTCTCCTAGGTGATCGGCCACCCTGTCGTGGGTGGCTTTTTTCTGACCTTTTGCAGTTTCTCCGAGAATCTGTCCCCAGGAAAAACCGACCGCCGCAGTGGCCCTTGGGCCTGACCTCTCCACGGCAGTCGGTTGTCGGTTCGCCTTTTGGGGTTGGGCCCAGCATGCCCGCCCCCATCCCGAAACCACGCCTGTCGCCGCAGCATCCGCAGGATTCGAGACAAATCGAAATGGGTCTTCAGAAAGCAAAACAAAAGCCCCTCGAATTTCGAAGGGCTTCTGGGGGTGTTTCGCGGTATGGGTCGTCAGGGATTCGAACCCTGGGCCAATTGATTAAGAGTCAACTGCTCTACCGCTGAGCTAACGACCCGTTAACAACTATACCGAAGCGAACCCGAGCCCGCAAGCCCCTGCACCGATTTTTTTGGACTGACTCCGTCAGCTGAAGTGGTGGCGCCGTTGGGCGACCAGAGCTGCCAGGTCGAAATGATGTTCCGGCACGGGATTGTGCCATTCCCCCGTCCGCTCCCCGTTGCGGAACAGAAGCCCCTGGCCGGGCTGAATGCGGGTCCACTCCTCGTTGTCTGTCAGCGGCTGGGTGGCGATCACCGTCACCACATCGCCGCTGGTGGTCACCGGCGCGAAATCCAGCTCCAAGTCGATGTCCACCAGATGGGCACGGCGGAACGGAGCGCGGCGGGTCAGGTACCAGAGGTTGGTGGTCGCAAAGCTGAACAGCCAGTCCCCCTGGGAGATCAGGCAGTTGAAGCTGCCGTGCTGGGCCAGGGCAACGCAACCCTCGTGCAGGGATTGACCGATTGCCTCAGCGTCCTCCGGGTCGGGGTTGAGGGTGTCCAGACGCTCCAGCAGCCAGCAGAACGCGGCTTCGCTGTCGGTACTGCCGACGGGCTTGAAACGCCCGGTCGACCCTGCGGGCAGGCGTTCGAGGTGGCCGTTGTGGGCCAGGCTCCAATAGCGTCCCTGCCACTCACGCCGGAAGGGATGGCAGTTCTCCAGACCCGAGTTGCCGAAGGTGGCCTTGCGGATGTGGGCAATGATGCAGGTCGATTGAATCGGCCACTGCTGCAGCAATCCGGCGGCCGGAGAGTCTGCCGAGGGGGCGTCGTCATGGAACAGCTGACAGCCGCGTCCCTGGTAGATCGCCATCCCCCAGCCATCGGCGTGATCGCCGGTACGTCCGCCCCGTTGGGCGAAGCCGCGGAAGGAAAAACAGATGTCGGTGGGGACGTTGGCGTTCAGGCCGAGCAGTTCGCACATGGACAGGATCGGCAGGGGCTCAGGAACTGATGGATGCCCAGCAGTGTAGCGGAGTCATTTTCCCCCTGCTGGTGCCGGAGATACCAGTTGGGACGGGCTTTTTCGTAGAAAGCACTCTTGTGCGGTACATCGACAATGTTGGTGTGCTGCGTCAAGCGGTATCTGGAGATGACAGAGCTTGGTAATGCACTTAACCTTAATGCAAGCAATCAGTAACTTCCGTCACAGACAGGGTGTCCATGGTGGTGAACAGAAGAGCGCCTCAGGTCGCGTCCGAATCGGCGGTGTCCGATGCGGTGAGGTTGGAGTCCAGCGAGGTGGACTCCGGATCGGCGCGTCTGGAACTCCTGGCGCTGCCGGGCCTGGGGGCGCGGCAGGGGAACGCCCGGCTGGTGCAGTTCCTGCTTCCCTTGACTGCTCTGGTGGACCTGCCAGCCCCCCAGGGGCAACTGGAGCGTCTGGAACTGACAGAGCCCCGCCAGGGCCAGCGGCTGCGATCGCAGATCCGCGAGGGTCTGAATCGTCTGGAACGACAGCCCCTGGAGCAGGTGCTGGCCACTCTGTCGCCGCTGGTGCTGCGGGGTCAGGAGCCGCAGCTCCGCTTCGAGTCCCTCCAGCCGGGGCCGGTGTCGGTGGGGCGCCTGGTGGGCGAGGTGGAGGCCCTTTCCCTGATCTCTGGCCTCGAGACCCTGGCTATCCTGCGCAAGGCCCTGAAGCTATCCCTGGCCGTGCCCGAGGATGCGGTGCCGGTCACGGTGCGGCTGGAGACGATGGACAGTCGGGGCCTGGATCGGTTGGAGCTGCCGCCGCTTCCTCCCCGGGGCAGTGCCCATCAGCAGCTCTGTGATCGGGCGATCGCCTGCAATGCGTTGCTGTCGCGACCGAAGCTGCTGCAGAACGAGGGGACCCGCCTGCGCGACTCGGGCGGCAGCCCAGCCCTGTTCACCCGGGCCACGATTGCCAGCGTGATCGCCGAGCTGCTCTGCGGTGGGGTCTCGAGTCAGCGGCGTCAGCGCTTCTACAGTCACGATTGCTCTACGCCTGAGGCGCAGGAGCGGCACCTGACGACGGTGCAGGAGTTTTTCACCCAGCTGCAGGACCTGAATCCCCACTGGCGGCGGATCGCCGAGACCGGGGTCTGGGAGGGTGTGAGGCTGGATCTGACCTTTACCCCCAGCCTGCTGCGGGTTCTGGCGGCGGCCTGCTATCGTCTCGGGCGCGATCGCCAGCTCTCGGAGCCGGAGCGGCGGGCGGCGATCGCCTGGGTGCTGGGGCAGACCTACGATGCCGATACCGCCCTGCTTCGGGAAACCGGTCTGGCGCGATCGGTCGGTGACCTGCTGCGGCTCTCCACCCAGCAGGATGACATCGTGCGGACGGCCAACGCGCTGGCGACCCAGGCCCGTAACCAGCTGGCCTGACCCGTTTGCCCGTCCCGACGCTGTCCCGGCGAGACCGGGGACTAGAATAATCCTGCCGGTGGTCGTTGCCGGTGACGTCCTCTCCTCTGAGACCCTGTCCATGGCCCAGTCTGTCCGTGTCCGCCTGCGTATCCCTGAGGCCCGGAGCCAGGAGCCGCACATCTATCGGCTGATCAAGCACCATCCGATTCAGGTGAATATCGCTGCGGCGACCATGGGGGCGGATGGCATCGGTGATGGCTGGTTCGATCTCGAACTCGCCGGTGAGGAGGCCGCCATCGAGGGGGCACTCAACTACCTGCGGGGCGAGGGCCTGGAAATCTGGACCGACAACGGTCAGGACGACTGGTAGCGCTCTGTTTCAGAGTCCGGAGCCCGGCTGTTGGGGCTGATCCGCCGCCAGCAGCCGGGCCGCCAGCCAGCCCCCCAGAAACCCGAACAGGTGGCCCTGCCAGGAGACCCCGTAGCGGATCGGCAGCAGCCCCCAGAGCAGACCGCCGTAGAGCAGGAACGTGACCAGGGCCAGGGCGATCGCCCCGAGACTGCGTTCCACCCAGGCCCGCATCAGCAGAAAGCCGAAGTAGCCGAACACCAGGCCGCTGGCCCCGACGTGAACGCTGTTGGGTGCTCCGAACAGCCAGACCCCCAGACCGCTGCAGAGCCAGACGATGAGGGTGACCGGGAAGAAATCGCTGAACCGGCGCAGCATCACCAGCCAGCCGAGGATGAAGAAGGGCACGGTGTTGGAGACCAGATGGGCCAGCCCGCCGTGCAGGAAGGGGTAGAAGACGATGCCCAGCAGGCTGCCCCGGGGATGAATGCCCAGCTGAATCAGGCTGCCGCCGAACAGCAGCGCGTTGATCAGCGCCGCGACCCACATCGTCCCCAGCAGGGTGAGCAGAATGCTCAGCTGGGTCTCGAGGCGATCGCCCAGCCGGGCCTTCACCGGCTTCATGGCAGGCGTTCACCGCGCATGGCGCGATCCAGCAGCTGCATCGGGTGCAGTACCGGCAGCGGCTGACCCTGCAGGCCCAGGTGGCGCGAGATCTGCACGTAGCAGCCGATGTTGGCCGAAGCAACCACTGTGGCGCCGGTATTGACCAGCGACTCGGCCTTCATCCGGCCCAGTTCCTCGGCCACCTCGCTCTGGAGGATGTTGTAGACCCCGGCGCTGCCGCAGCAGAGTCCCGGGTCCACGGGCTCCCGCAGTTCCACCCCGGGAATCTGGGCAAGCAGATCGCGGGGCTGCTGGCGGATGCCCTGGCCGTGGATCATATGGCAGGCATCCTGATAAACGATGGCCAGGGAGTCGTCCTGCAGGGGCTGCAGCGGGGCCGTCAGCCCGACCTCGACCAGGAACTCCTGCACATCCTTCACTTTGGCGGCGAAGGCAGCGGCCTTGGTGGCGTAGTCGGGGTCATCGGCCAGCAGGTGACCGTAGAGCTTCAGGGTGTGGCCGCAGCCGGAGGCGTTGATCAGAATCGCATCCAGGTCGTGGGCGGCGAAGCGGTCGATCAGGTCCCGGGCCAGGGCGCGGGTCTGTTCCTCCTCACCCTGGTGGTGGGTGACGGCGCCGCAGCAGCCCGCCTCGGGGGGAATCACCACCTCGCAACCGTTGCCGGTCAGCACCCGCACCGTCGCCTCGTTCACCGCCGGGTTGAACAGCCGCTGCACACAGCCGAGCAGCAGGCCCACCCGGTAGCGGCGATCGCCCTGGGCGGGTACCACCGTCGGGAAGGGATCACGGAAGCTGGACTCGTCCAGTTCCGGCAGCAGGGCTTCCAGGGCGGCAAGGGGCCGGGGCAGGGCCTCCGTCAGGCCGCTGCTGCGCAGCCAACGCTGCAGCCCCAGTTTCTGGCCCACCTGGGCCAGCCGCAGCAATGGCCGCAGCCGCTCGGGGTAGGGCAGCAGGGCGAACAGGCCCCGGCGCAGTAGCTGCTCCGGCCAGGGGCGCTGCCAGTTGCGGGCCACCTGCCCGCGGGTGGCCTCAATCAGCTGGTCGTACTGGACGCCGGAGGGGCAGGCGCTGACGCAGGCCAGACAGCCGAGGCAGCTGTCGAAGTGGCTGACGGCGGTCTCGTTCAGCTCTGCCCGCCCTGACTGGATGGCATCCATCAGATAGACCCGGCCCCGGGGCGAGTCCATCTCGGAGCCCAGGACCCGGTAGCTGGGGCAGTTGGAGAGGCAGAAGCCGCAGTGGACGCAGGTGTCGAGCTGGTCGCGGCGGGGAGGATGGCAGGCGTCGAAGCCGGTCGGGGCCGGGGTGGTCGGCGCAGGAGAGGAGGTCATGGCAGCTCAATCGAGTCCGGGCAGGAACCGACCCGGGCTGAACAGCCGCTGGGGGTCGAAGCGATCGCGGATCGCCCGCATCCGGGGCAGGGCACTGCCATCGTACCCCCAGACCTCGAAGGCCTGTTTGAGGGTAGTCGGCCCCTCCAGCAGGGTCAGGTAGCCCTGGTGCTGATTGCAGAACCGGCGCCACTGCTCCAGATCCGCGACGGGGGTGTTCGGGGCGAGGCGGATGTAGCCGACACCGCTGCCCGCATGCAGCCGGGCGCTGGCGCTGGCGGGCAACTGCTCCAGCAGGCCGGGGAGCTGACTGGGCAGCAGGGCCAGCCGCACCAGGGGGGCCTGCCCGTCGCCGTCGGCTTCCAGGGGCTGGACGATCTCCTGGCTCCAGAAGCCGGGGTCAGCGGCGATCACCCGGCAGCGATCCGCTCCCGCCAGGGCCAGCAGCTGTTCGGTCTGGTGAACGACGGCGGCTTCGACGCCCCCGAAGCGCACCAGCAGCTGCGGTCCGCTCAGGCCCAGGGACACAGCCAGCCCGGCACTGATCAGGTCGAAGGCGATGGGACCGAGGCGGGAGTCGGCGATGCGACGGCGCAGCTCGCCCAGTTCCGTGACGGGGGCGGCGATCGCCACGGTGCGGCAGACCTCCGGTAACGGGTAGACCCGCAACGTCACCTCGGTGATCAGCCCCAGGGTGCCGAAGCTGCCGTGGTAGAGCTTCATCAGGTCATACCCGGCGACGTTCTTCACCACCCGGCCTCCGGCCTTGGCGGCCTCGCCGTCCCAGCGCAGAATCTCGATGCCCAGCAGCAGATCCCGCAGGCTGCCGTAGCGGTGGCGCAAGGACCCGGCGTGGGCGGTGGCGATCAGACCGCCCACAGTGGTGCGTCCAGCGTAGAGCGGGTCGATGGGCAGGAACTGGTTCTCGCGGGCCAGATGCTGCTGTAGCTCCGCCAGGGTCATGCCCGCCTCGGCAGTGACGGTGAGGTCCCCGGCGGCATGGTCAATCAGGTGGTTAAGCCTGCGGACAGAGAGGGCGATCGCCGGACGGCTCAGCAGCCCCCCCCAGTCGAGACGGCTGCCGCTGCCGGCGGGCACCAGGGCCAGCCCCTCGGCCCGGGCGGCGCGGATGGTCTGGACCAGTCCTTCCCGGTCGGCGGGCTGCTGCCAGTCGCAGGGGTACCCCAGGCGCTGCAGCCGTGGCAGGGTGGTCGATTCCTCTGGCAGGGTCGGGGGCACGGCCGCAGTCGCTGTAAAACTGCAACCCACCATACCGATTTTTGGGGGGCTGAATGCGCCAGGGGCGGCCCCGCCCTGCGGAACCGCCCCTGTGCTGCGTTCGGAATCGAGGGCCTAGTCGTTGAAGTGGCGGATGATCGCCTCGGCGAACTCGGAGCACTTCAGCGGCGGCTCGACGGCGGGTTCTATCAGACGGGCCAGATCGTAGGTGACCTCGCGGCTGGCGATCGCCCCGCTGATCCCCTTGGTGATCAGGTCGGCGGCTTCCTGCCAGCCCAGATACTCGAGCATCATCACGCCCGAGAGGATCACCGAGCCGGGGTTGATCCGGTCGAGACCGGCGTGCTTGGGCGCGGTGCCGTGGGTGGCCTCGAAGATGGCGGCGCTATCGCCGATGTTGGCGCCGGGGGCCATGCCTAGACCACCGACCACCGCAGCAGCGGCATCGGAGATGTAGTCGCCGTTCAGGTTCATCGTCGCCAGGATCGAGTAGTCCGCCGGGCGGGTCTGAATCTGCTGGAAGATGCTGTCGGCGATCCGGTCATCCACCAGCACCTTCTGCTTCCACTGGCCGTTGCCGTGGGTGGCACCGATGCTCTCGATCACCGCCTGGACTTCATCCCGGACCGCCTGTTGCTTCTCGGGGGTCAAGGCGTCGTAGCCGGGGTCGATCAGCCGGGCATTAGCCTCGATGCTCAGGCTCGGGTCCGCCTCCAGGTTGCCGAGAATCCAGCTTTCCCGCTCGGTGACGCAGTCGGCTCGGAATTCGGTGGTAGCCAGTTCGTAGCCCCAGTCCCGGAAGGCGCCTTCCGTGAACTTCATGATGTTGCCCTTGTGGACCAGGGTGACGTGGCGCTTCTTGCCTTCCAGACGCAGGGCGTGTTCGATCGCCTTGCGGATCAGCCGCTGGCTGCCGCTCTTGCTGATCGGCTTGATGCCGATACCGCTGTCGAGGCGGATCTGCTTCTTGCCCAGGCCGGGGCTGGCAGGGATGTACTCGTTGTTCAGAGCCTCGATCAGCTTCAGACCGATTTCATCCCCGGCCTTCCACTCGATCCCCAGGTAGATGTCCTCGGTGTTCTCGCGGTAGATCACCACATCCAGCTTCTCGGGGTTGCGGTGGGGCGAAGGGGTGCCCGCATAGTAGCGGGAGGGGCGCACGCAGGCGTAGAGGTCGAAGATCTGCCGCAGGGCCACGTTCAGGGAGCGGATGCCACCGCCGACGGGGGTGGTCAGCGGGCCCTTGATCGAGACGCCGTACTCACGGATGGCGGCGATGGTGTCCTCGGGCAGGTACTGGTAGGTGCCGTACTTCTCGCAGGCTTCATCACCTGCGAACACCTTGAACCACTCGATTTTGCGCTGACCGCCGTAGGCCGCTTCCACCGCTGCGTCGAACACCCGCTGGGAGGCGGGCCAGATGTCGACGCCAGTGCCGTCGCCGCGGATGAAGGGGATGATCGGGTTGTCCGGCACGACGGGCTTGCCGTCGACGAAGGTGATCTTCTGACCGACGGTCGGCGGGGTGAGTTTCTCGAACATGGCGTCGTCCTGGACTGCTGGCCTGAAAGCGTAGAGGCTTCGGTGACCTGCATCTGTAGGGTTGGATGCGGTTTCTGTCCCGAAGATGGGGCTAGTGTACCGTGTTACACAAATCCGTCCGGGCTCTGGCTAGGGTGGGGTGTCGCGGTGAGGAGCCTGATCGGTGAATGCTGCAGACCAGGCCGTTGATCTGGCCCTGACCAGTCGTATTGCCACGCTGGTGACGCTCTTCCGTCAGGAGTTTCCCCGGGCTAGGGCAGATCTGCGTCCCTGGCGCCATGATGCCGACACCGAGGTCTGGACCGACCCGGCCTCCATCGATATCGCTTTTCACCTGCCGGGCTGGAACCCCCGCTACCAGTGCCGCAGCATTCTCATGCAGGCGCGGTTGCTGACTGACACCGAGGGCAATCGCAGTCGACTGCTGGGCATCGATCTGGCGGGCCTCAACTACACCGGCGAGCAGTGGCGGCTCTCGACCGTCGGCGACTGGGCCGTGGAGGGCCGGGCCATCCCGGCGGAGGCGATCGCCGAGCAGCTGCGCTGTTTCTGCCGCCAGGCCTTCGAACTGTTCAACTACCCCACGGACCCGGCCTCGTGACCCGTCTGAACACCGAGCAGCTGCAGCGCTGCCGCCGCACCTTGGAAGCCTCCCTGGAGCGCTACCGTCAGGCGGAGCCGGGTTCGCTGGATGCCGAGGTTTACCGGAACGCGGTAATCAAGGGCTTCGAACTGTCGCTTGAAACCGCAGGCAAACTGCTGCGCCGGGCCCTGCGGGAGTTCAGCCCCACCCCCCGGCAGGTGGATGCGCTGGTATTCAAGGAGGTGCTGCGGCAGGCTGCCCGCGTGGATCTGCTGACCCCGGAATCGGTCAGTCGCTGGTTTCTCTACCGGGATAGCCGTAATAGCACGGCCCACGATTACGGTGAGTCTCTCGCCCAGGAGACCCTGGCGCTGATCGACGACTTCCTGGTGGATCTGGCGGCGCTGCTGCAGGCCCTGGAGCGCCTGGATGTCTGACCTGCAGCCCTGGCAGCGGGACCTGCTGCTGGATCTGCTGGCCCAGTACGTTCCCCGGGCCGAGGTCTGGGCCTTCGGTAGTCGGGTGCGCGGCGAGGCCCATCCCGCCAGCGATCTCGATCTGGTGGTGCGCTGTCCCCGGGATCCGGAACAGCCCATGCCGGGACTGCTGGCCCTGCGGGCGGCGTTGTGCGACAGTGCCCTGCCCTTCTCAGTGGACC
>CAWUMD010000080.1:0-10595 GCA_963923365.1 uncultured bacterium | reverse complement strand
CCTGCTCCGGCGGTTGCAGCCCCGGCCCCCAATCCGGTTCCGACCCCGGACCCGGAGCGGATCTTCCTCAACCGCATGCTCGGCCTGGCAAACCTCTACTACATCGATCCCGAGGATCAGGAAATCGTCGAGGAACTGCGCCAGGTGCGCCAGCAGGTGGCCGAGCGCTGGTTGCAGGCCCGTGAAGATCAGCTGGAGGCTCTGTTCGCCGGCGAGTTCGGCCAGCGCTACCGCACCCTGGTGCGTTGTGGCGTCCAGAAGGAGCCCCTCACCCTGGCCGAACGCCAGTTCCGGGATGGCTTCGCGCCCCGGGCCGCCAACATTGCTGATCCCGACGGCCTCAAGGCGATGCTCGCTGCCCTGCTCTACTACACTCCGGGCAATATCCGCATCGACCAGCCGGAGCGGATTCTGCCTGCCTGGCTGGCCGCCGAATGGGCCCAATTGCTGCAGCCGGCCTAGCCGTTGAACTCGTGCCAGGCCAGCCAGCCGCTGATCAGCACGAACAGCAGCAGCAGCAGAAACGGGAACAGCATCGCGGCCGCAATCCAGCCCAGGCCCCGGGCCAGCAGTGACAGCAGGATCGCCCAGTAGGGGATCAGGCAGAGGCTGGGAATGAACCAGCGGCGACGGCTCAACTGAATCCAGCGCCGCTGCAGACGCAGCTGCCAGGCAATCCGGCGGGGTTGGGAGGGCATGGTCGCTGGCACAATGGTTGCAATCTCCCCCATTATCAATGGCCACTGCCCCTGCCTCATCCCGTCCCCGCATCCTGGCGGTAATTCCCCATTACTGGCACCCCAGCCGCGAGCCCTACGGCTCGGCCGCAGCGCGACCGGACAGCCGGGTGGCGGCCCTGGATGCCTGCCTGCAGGGGCTGCGAGCCAGCCTCGGTCACCAGCAAGGTTTCTTCGACTTCCGCCGCCGGGAGGTCTTGGCTGCCAACGGACGGCTGGTGGCGGACCTGGAGATTCTGCTGCTGGTCCATGGCGATCGCCATGTGCTGTCACACCTCCGTACCCCGGCAGACCACTACACCGTGCAGGCTGTGGCGGGAAATCCCCGGGAACTGGGCTTTGCCGCCCAGGATTTCTTCCGCCTGGCCCGGGACCATTTCGATTGGTTCTTCTACCTGGAGGATGACCTGATCCTCCAGGACCCCTGGTATCTGTCCAAACTGGCCTGGTTCAACCGCCTTGCTGAACCCGGGGCACTGCTGCAGCCCCACCGCTTCGAGCAGTCCGAAGGCAGAGCTCTGCTCTCTAAGGCTTACATTGATGGGGCCCTGGCAGAGGCAGAGGTGCAGCCCTTCCGCCGCACCGATGGTCCGGAGCAGCTGCAGGGGCTGTTTCTCGATCAGCTGTTGAAGTTCGAGCGCACCGCCAATCCCCATTCCGGCTGCTACTGCCTCAGCCGGGCCCAGCTGGATCAGTGGCTGGCCCAGCCCCACTACGCCAGTCGCGACAGCTCCTTCGTCGGCCCCCTGGAAAGCGCTGCCAGTCTGGGCATTCTGCGTACCTTCCGCGTCTACAAGACGGTCCCCGAGCAGGCCGGCTTCCTGGAGATCCGCCACTGGGGCGAGCGCTTTCTGCATAAGATGCGTCCTCCCCGGAGCGATAGTGCCGTGGGGGCAGCCCCGATGGTCTTCTGAGGATGCGGCTGCTGGTTTCCGGCTGGCGGGATGTGCCGCATTCCTACAGTCTTGTCAATGCCCATCAGCTGGCGGCCCTGCGGGTGGTGGCTCCGGACCTGGACCTGCGCCATCGGGATCTGTCCTACCTGTTCGAGTACTGGCAACCCCGTCACGACCTGCTCACGCCCGAGGCGGCCCGGCGGGTGCAGGCCATTCCGGCGCCCGAGTCCGGTTGGATCCCGGATCTGGAGCTCTCCATGGGCCACCCTCCGGACCTGACTCCCCGACCCTGGCCGCATCTCTGTTTCACCACGGCGGAGTGGGGTGTGATACGCCGTCAGGTCTGGGGTGCCAACGCCGAAGACCCTATCGCCCGTCGTGCGACCTGCCACTGGCTCACCCCGTCCCGGTTCTCCCGCCAGGGACTGGTGGCCTCCGGTTGTCCGCCCGAACAGGTCCACGTCCTGCCCCACGGCGTGGACACCGCCACCTTTCGACCGGTGTCGGCGGAGACCCAAGAGCATCTGCGCCGGGCACTCAACCTTGACGGTGGTCCCTGGCTGCTGTCGGTGGGAGCCATGACCGGCAACAAAGGCATCGGCCAGTTGCTGTTCGCCTTTGCCCGCCTGCTTGAGCAGCATCCCAGGGCCGGGCTGATGCTCAAGGGCAGTGACGATCTCTATAACTCCCGGCAGCGCCTGGAACAGCTGTTGCGGGAACGGCTACCGTCCGAGATGACCCACCGGCTGCTGCCCCGGCTGCGGTACTGGGGTGGTGTGATGGCTCCCCCGGAACTGGCCCGTCTCTACCAGGCCGCCGATGGCTATGCCTCGGCCTACCGGGCCGAGGCCTTCAATCTGCCGGTGCTGGAGGCGATGGCCACAGGGTTGCCCCTGATCTGCACCGCCGGTGGCCCCACCGATGAGTTCACCCGCCCGGAGTTCTGCCTGGGCATTGCCAGTGAGCGGGTGCGCCATGAGCAGGAGGGCGAGCTCTTCTTCAGCCTGCAGCCGGATGGGGAGCACCTGCTGACCCACCTGCGCACCTGGGTGGAGGAGGCCACCTGGCGTCACCAGGCCGGAGAGCAGGCTCACGAGGCGGCCCAAGCCTACGACTGGACGGCGATCGCGAAGCGGTTGCGTACCCTCTGCGATCAGCTGCGGTGAGCCCATCTCAGGCAGGGCCGTTCGACAACATGGTGCAGCAGTTGGGCGATCGCCAGGCTGAGGAGTAGGCAGAGCGCGAAGCGAGGCCAGCCCCCCCAGCTCAAGCCCAGCTGAGCCTGCTCCAACTGGTGCAGCACCAGCGGGTGAAAGAGGTAGAGCGGGTAGCTCAGGGCTCCCAGCCACTGCCAGACTGGCTGCTGCAGCCAGGTCAGGGCCCTTCCCACCGGGCTGCTGCTCTGCTGCAGGGCCAGAAACAGCAGGCTGTAGAGCCCCGCAAAGGGCAGATACCAGCGGTGCAGGTAGTCCGGTGGCAGAGGGTGCCCGAGCAGGTTCCCCAGGGGGATGGCTGAGAGCAGCAGCGGTAGGACAGGTAGGCTGCCCAGTACTCCGATGGCGAGGGGCGGTAGCGGCTGCAGGAGCGGGCGACCCTGGGCCAGCCCAAGACCGGCGCCAGCTCCCAGCCAGAAGGCAGGCAGATAGGCCAGAAAGGTCCGGCTCGTGTCTGCCGGGGTGATGGCTCGGGCGACGAAGTTCCAGTCCTGGAGCAGCCCTGTGGTGTAGACTCCCAGCCCCAGTCCCAGCCCTGCGATCCAGAGTGGCCAGCGCCAGCGGGATGCGCCCAGCCAGAGCAGCGGCAGGAGCAGGTAGAAGCGGCATTCCACCGGGATGGTCCACAGCTGTTGCGGCCCGTCCAGCAGCAGCAGCACCTCCGGCAGCTCGGTCCAGGTGAGCATGCCCAGGACAGCCATGGCCAGGGCACAGAGTCCCAGCAGCGGATAGATGCGCAGCAGGCGGCGACTGAGGTAGCGCCACCAGTTGATGCTGCCCTGGTGCTGCCATTCCCGCTCCAGCTTCCAGGCCAGCAGAAAACCGCTCAGGCCGAAGAACAGCCAGACGCCGAACTGGCCGGTGCCCGCCAGCCAGACCCGGCCGCCGTTAATGGTGTTGAAGCTGTGGGAGGCTACGACCGTCAGGGCCGCCAGCCCCCGCAGGCCGGTCAGGTGAGCGCTCAGTCGGTCGTTTGCCCGCCGGGCCGGAAGTGGAGAAGGGGCGTTGTAGACTGACTGGGGCATGACCGGGAGGGGGACGTCAGGATGGTGAGCGGTGCCGAGAGAGCGTAGACGCCCGCGATGATTCAGTTTAGGTTGGTCGGGAGATCTCAAGGTCTGCGACTGCGGCTCCGTCGTCTCTACGGACGGCTGCGGCAGCGGCTCCGGTCGGTGCCGGAGACTCAGGTCGGTCCTGTTCCGGCCCCGCTGGTGACGGAAACGCCCCTGGAGATCCTGCGCTGGCCGACCGACCTGGGCCGCTGCGAGGAGGTGGCGCTGCTGGTGGCCCATGTGCCCCAGGGTCGCTTCAAACCCCAGGTGCGGGACTACGTCGAGGCCCTGGAAGCGGAAGGGATCACCTGCATCGTGATTGCAGCCGTGGACACACCTCTGCTGCCGGACCAGGACTGGGTCCTGACAGCGGCCAGCGGTCTGGTCCTGCGGCAGAACAGTGGCTTTGATTTTGCCGCCTGGGCGCACATCCTGCGCCGCTTTGAGGGCCTGCTGGCGGTGCCGCGGCTCTACCTGACCAATGACAGTATCCTTGGCCCGGTCTCCCGGTCTGCCTTCCGGAGCATGCTGCAGCGGCTGCGTCAGCACCCGTCGGAAATTATCGGGCTCACCGGCAGCTTCGAGCAGCGCTGGCACCTGCAGAGCTACTTCCTGGCCCTGCGCTCCACCGTGTTCGGCCGCTTCAACGCCGTCGATTTCTGGCTGCAGGTGCGTAATCACGCCGATGTGCAGACGGTGATTGACCATTACGAGGTGGCCTTCACCGAGCGGATGGAGCGGGCGGGCATTGCCTGCGCGGTGCTCTATCCCCAGCCCCGGGCCTGGGATGGGCGGAACCCGACGCTGTACCACTGGCGGGCCCTGCTTCGCCAGGGCTTCCCCTTTGTCAAGGTCTCCCTGCTCACCGGTCGCTATCCCCACATCAGCAGTGCCGGTCTGCTGGAGGCGCTGCAGGAACACGGTTATCCCGCCGGAACGCTGCGGGCTCTGCTGGCATCTCTGGGGCAGTCCAGCCCGGGCTCGCTCAGTCTGCTGCCGGCGGTGACGACGATGCCCGAGCCGCCGCTACCCCGCCTCGACTACCTGGGACCCTGGAACTATGCCAATGGTCTGGGGGTGGCGGCCCGGGGTCTGGTCAGCGCCCTCTGGCACAGTGGGCTGGCAGTGAACCTGCGACCGGTGCGCCGACCGTTTCATGTCCACCAGCAGACCACCCCGGCCCGGGACGTCTGCGACTTCGATGGCCCGGCCGACCTGGCCCTGATTCACCTCAACCCCGATGCCTGGTCGGGATTGCTGACGGAGGCGGATCACCGACGACTGCAGGCCGCCCGCTATCGGGTCGGCTACTGGGTCTGGGAAACCAGTGAGATTCCGCCCGTCTGGCAGCAGGGGCTGGAGCAGGTCGATGCGGTCTGGACCCCCAGTCAGTACTGCGCCGACCTGCTGCGTTCCTTCACCGATCGCCCGATCCGGGTGCTGCCCCACGTGGTGCCGGTGCTGCCTCCCGCGCCGGAGGGCCGCTCCGCACCCTGGTGGCAGGATGAACTGGGCATCGCCCCTACCGATCTGCTGTTGGGCTATGCCTTCGATGGCTCCAGCTTCCTGGATCGGAAGAACCCCTTGGCTCTCGTGCGTGCCTTCCGGGCCAGTGGCCTCGGAGACCAGGGAGTCCGGCTGCTGCTCAAGACCAAGCACCTGCGGGAGCATCCGTTGGTGGCGGCGGAACTGGACCGGGCCGTGGCCGGAGATGCAGCCATTCGGGTGGTGGATCAGGTCTACGCTCCGGACCGGCAGCGGGAACTGATGGCCGGGATTGATATCTACTGCTCGCCCCACCGTTCCGAGGGCTTCGGCCTGACCGTGGCCGAAGCAATGGCGGCCGGGAAACTGGTGGTGGCGACGGATTACGGTGGGCCCCGGGACTGGCTGACGTCGGACTGCGGCTTTCCGGTTGCCTGCCGGGAGGTCACCCTGGAGCGGGACATCGGTCCCTATCGGGCGGGCAGTCGCTGGGCCGAGGTGGATGAAGAGCACCTGTGTGACCAACTGCAGCGGGCGGTGGAGCTCTGGCGCCAGCCGGACCAGCGTCGGCAACTGGCGACCCGGGCCCAGGCCCAGGTGGGCGATCGCCTCTCGGCGGCTCGGGTGGGTGAGCTGATCCGCCACTACAGCACGGAACTACTGCAGTCGGCTCGCGAGGGATCCTGACCATGTCTGCTGTCTGGGTGGAGAGCCCGATTTCCGGCTTCGATACGGCGTCCCTGACCCGCCTGGCGCAGACCCTGGAGGTATGCCAGGCCGACTGGCTGGTGCTGTACCCGACCGGAACCCGCCTGCAGCCGGCTCTGGCGGCGGTGCTGACGGCGGCGGTGGCCGACCGACCGGATGTGGATCTCTTCTACGCCGAGGAACAGCGCCCCGACCACCCGACGTCGTCCCTGCCCGCCAAGCCGGACTGGAACCCGGCTCTGCTGCTGGCCTACGACTACGTCCGCTGGCCGCTGCTGGTGCGGCGGGAAGCCCTGCTGCGCCTGGGGGGGATCGATCCCCAGGCGGGTGCTGCGCTGGGGGTGGAGCTGCTGCTGCGGGCCTGGCGGGGCGGTATGGCGATCGCCCGCCTCCCCCAGCCGCTGCTGCAGATCGGCCCGGACTACGGACCGACCTCGGCCGAGGTTCTGGCCCCGGTGCTGCGACAGCATCTGGCTGCCTGCTCCCCGGACCTCACTCTACGGCCCGGTCGCCGGCCCCAGACCTGGGAGGTGCGGCGCACCTGGGCTGATCCGCCGCCGGTAACCCTGGTGGTGCCCACCTGTCAGACGCCCCGTCTGGATGGCCAGGCCGGTCCCCAGATCCGGCAGCTGCTGACCAGTCTGGAGTGCTCTAGCTGGCCCCTGGAACGACTGACGGTGCTGATCGGGGATGATGCGCCCGGGGATGATTACCTGGACGGTGACTGGCCCTTTACGGTCCGGCGGCTGCGAACGGAACGGCCGGCTGGAGCACCGTTCAACTACGCCGCCAAGATGAACCGACTCTGGCGAGCTGCCACCGATGAGTATCTGGTGCTGCTGAATGACGACATCGAGATTCGCAGCCCGGACTGGCTGGAAGCCCTGCTCACCTTTCTCTGGGAGCCCGGGGTCGGTGGGGTCGGGGCGCGGCTGCTGTTCCCCGATGGTCGGATCCAGCATGCCGGGATGGCGGGGGGGGTGCTCAACACGGTCGCTCACCCCTGGTATGGCTGGAAGGGCGATCGCCCCACCTACGGCCACTGGGCTGAGGTGCACCGGGACTGGTCCATGGTCACCGGGGCTGTCTTCGCCACCCGCCGCTCCCTGCTCGAGCAGGTGAACGGCTTCGATGAGCAGCTGTCCCTGGAATACAACGATGTTGACCTCTGCCTGCGGCTGGGGCTGCTGGGCTACCGGATAGTCTGTACGCCCCATGCGGAACTGATCCACCACGAGTCGATCAGTCGGGGCGAGAGCCGTCCCCGTGGCCAGGAGATTCTCCGCTTCCGCCGCCGCTGGCAGGAACTGCTGGTTGCAGATTCTCAGTGGCATCCGGGGCTGCCGGACTCCTGGTTCTGAGACGGCTGGCCTGACTAATCCCGCAGTAGACCCAGGACCCGGCGCACCCGACGGCTGCGGTCCCGCCAGCGCCAGAGGCGGCTGGCCTTGATCGCCTGCAGTTCGCCCGCGGCCTCGGCCAGGGCGAACTCCTGCAGATTCAGCTCGTGCTGCAGGCTGGCCGCCCGGTTCTCCAGCTCCCGGTGCCGGCTGGACAGATCGCCATGATCCTGTTCCAGGTGCTGCAGCCGCTGGGCCAGTTCCCCATGGGCTGTCTGCAGCACCTGGTATTCCTGGTACTGCTGCTCCAGTTCCCGGATGCGCAGATTGGCCTGGTGCAGCTGCTGATCCGTCGTCTGCCAGAGCTGCTGCCGGTGCTGCCAGAGGGGACGGTAGGCCTGATCGGCGGCATCCAGCTCCTGGCGGATCCGATCCAGAGGGCTGGGATCCGGGCAGCGATCCGCTTCGGCGGCCTGCCGGAACCAGTCCCAGGCCTGCTGGCACCAGTCCACCAGATCCGGACGCTGGTCCAGATCCCACTGAGGCCGATGATGCCGCAGGCCGGGTTCGAGGAAAGCAGCCGCGGCTTCCTGCTGATCCCGCCCTTGCAAGGGTAGGGTCAGCGGAAGCTGCTGTTCCAGCCGGGCCAGGCTGCCGACCCGATCCACCAGCAGCTGGTCGTAATCGAGCACCAGCCGGGGCCAGTGCCGACTGTCGTGCTCGGCGTCCAGCATGTAGCGCAGCCAGAGCAGCACCGCCTCGCCGGTGGGCATGCCGTTGCGGGCCGCCAGGGAACCGGCCACCGCCAGGGGATGACGCAGACAGATCACTGCCAGAGGCTGGCGATCGCAGCGCGCCAGCGCCTGCTCCCAGAGGGGCAGCAGGCGGCTGCTGCGGGGATCCTTGACCGCGAACAGCGGTTGGTCGCCGAACCGTTCTGTCAGTTGCTGGGCCAGCTGCTCGGCGGCCGCCCGCCCGGGGCCGGCGTGGAACCAGCTCTCCGGCAACGGCCCGACGTCGTCCCAGCGACTGCCCATGGCCTCCAGCCAGTGGTTCTGCAGACTGACGATATCGGCGGCTTCCCAGAACCCCTTGGGGTTGTCCTCCCCGGGCGGCATCAGGTTGTCTCCCAGGGGCACCCCGTGGATCCCCAGCAGCCCGGTCAGGGCCGAGGTGCCGGAACGGTGCATCCCCAGGACCAGCAGGGCCTGGAGAACGACAGGGCGTGGGTCAGGAGGCTGGGGCATGGGGTTGGGCATTCTCCGGCAGAGGTTGAAAGCGGCAGGCGAAGTCAAGATAGCCGGTGCTGGTGCGATCGCGCAGGGGGCTGACCCGGAAGGCCAGGGCATCCACCAGCCGGTGCAGGAAGCTGTCCTGGCCATCGCACCAGCCGGTGACCCCGGCGTTGAGGAAGTAGGTTCCGGGGGTGAGTCGGACCTCGAACTCGAAGCAGACCGACTGCGGTTCACCGGCCCGGCCGGTGACGCCCGCTCCCGCCGGATGACTGGTGGATCCCCCCAGCTCGATCCCCGAAACGGTTTTGATCATCATCCCGAACCGCACCTGGCTGACGCTGCGCTCGAACTCGACATCGTAGCAGTAGCGATAGCGCTCGCCCACCCGCAGGACGTTGACCGCCGCTCCCTGCCGGTTGAGCAGGCGCGGATTGCGGATGGTGGCGCCGCGGCTGACCAGACTGAGGCTGCTGTGGGACTGCAGTCCGGGGTCGAGGAACTCGCTGGCGAGGGGGATTTCCGAAGACGGGGTGAGCGTGGTGGGAGCCGCCGCCGCACTCACCCCCAGGAGATCCGGGGACTGCCCCAGACCCCGGATCTCCTGGCGGATGCCCTCCAGCTGGCTGTCCGGAGCGTAGGCCAGCCGCTGGTAGTAGCTGATCACCCGCTTGGGGTCCCCCTCGAACAGTTTCTCGCCATGGTCGAGCAGCACCGCCCGATTGCAGAGCTCGGTGATCTGACCGGCGGAGTGGGAGACGAACAGCACGGTGCCGCCCTGCTCGCGGATCTGTTCGATCCGGCCGAAGCACTTGCGCTGGAAGGGTTCATCGCCCACGGCCAGGGCCTCGTCGACGATCAGGATGTCCGGGTCGACGTGGATGGCGGCGGCGAAGGCCAGGCGCATGTACATGCCGCTGGAGTAGGTCTTCACCGGTTGCTCCAGGAAGTCGCCGATGTCGGCGAAGGCGGCGATGCGGTCGAAGCGCTCGTCCACCTGGCGATCGCTCAGACCGAGGATGCGGGCGTTGAGATAGACATTCTCCCGGCCGGTGAACTCCGGATTGAAGCCCGCCCCCAGCTCCAGCAGGGCCGAGACCCGGCCCCGCACCTGCAGGTGACCGCTGCTCGGCTGCAGGGTGCCGCAGATCAGCTGCAGCAGGGTCGATTTTCCGGAGCCGTTGCGCCCGACGATGCCCACGGTCTCGCCGGGCTGGATGCGGAGATTCAGATCCCGGACAGCGGGGAACTCTCGGTAGTAGCGGCGGCGGCCCCGGTGGAGCATCTGCCTGAGACGATCGGCCGGGTGAGCGTAGATCTGGAACTGTTTGCTCACCTGCTCGAGCAGGATCGCCGGTTCGTGGCCGGCAGTGGGGGGGCTAGAGGACATCGGCAAAGCCTCGGGAGAGTCGTCGGTAGCCCAGACCACTGGCCAGGGCCAGGATGCTGCTGACCAGGGTCAGACCCGCCAGGGGCAGCAGGGGGGGGCACTGACCGAGCAGCAGCACATCCCGGTAGGACTCGACAATCAGGGCCAGGGGATTGAGGGCCAGCACCCAGTCCCGTAGCCCGGCGGGGATGCTGCTGCTGGGGTAGACCACCGGGGTCATGTAGAGCCAGAGGTTGAGGATCACACTCAGAATCTGGGGGATGTCGCGCAGGAAAACCGTCAGGCCACTCAACCCGAAGGCCAGCAGGGTGGTGACCAGCAGCTGGGGTAGCCAGATCAGAGGCAGCAGCAGCCAGGTAAGCGGTACCTGGCCCTTGGTGAGGGCGGTGAGCAGCAGCAGGGGCAGCAGGCCGATCAGGCTTTCCAGAAAGTTGGCCAGCACTGGCACCAGGGGCAGCAGCACCAGTGGGAAGACGATGCGCTTGACCAGGTTGGGCCTGTCTCTTATACACATCTGACGCTGCCGACGATACTCCTTGTG
>CAWUMD010000079.1:0-10607 GCA_963923365.1 uncultured bacterium | reverse complement strand
AGCAGCTGGCCCGGGAGATGACGGCCACGGTCCCCGGCGATCGCCCCTGGATCGGTATCCCCACGGGCGGGACCAGTGGTCGGCTGCGCTTTGCCGTCCACACGCCCGACACGCTGACGGCGGCGGTGGAGGGGCTGCAGACCGTGGACTGGCTGGGCAATCGCCTCGACAGTTGGTGCACGCTGCCGCTGTTCCACGTCAGCGGTCTAATGCAGCTCTGGCGCAGTCTGCACAGCGGGTGCCGCTTCCGCTGGCAGGCCTATAAGGAACTGGAGGGGGCGATCGCCAGCGGGGAACCCCTGCCGGACGCGGCGGGCTACGCCATCTCCTTGGTGCCGACCCAGTTGCAGCGGCTGCTACCCCAGGGAGTCGACTGGCTGCGCCGTTGCCGGGTGATCTTCCTGGGCGGGGCCCCGGCCTGGCCGACCCTGCTCACTCGGGCTCGGGACCTGGATCTGCCCCTGGCTCCCTGCTACGGCATGAGCGAAACGGCGGCGATGGTGACCCTGTTGGCGCCGCAGGCCTTCCGAGCAGGCGCTGAGGGGGTCGGGCCGCCGCTGCCCCACGTGACGCTGACGCTCGACCCGGCAGGGGCGCTGGCACTGCGATCGCCCGCCCTGGCCCTGGGCTACTGGGAGGCTCCCGGTCAGCTGGAACCCCTGGCCCCCGAGGGCCAACCGTTCCGTTCCGACGACTGGGGCGAGTGGACTCCAGCGGGACTGCGGTTGTGGGGCCGAGCCAGCGACAAGATCCTCAGCGGTGGCGAGAACGTCTGGGCGGGCGAGGTGGAGGCCCAGATCCGCGCTACCGGACTGGTAACGGATGTGGTGGTGCTTGGGGTACCGGATGCCGACTGGGGGCAGCGGGTGGCGGCGGTGGTGGTGCTGGCCTCGGGCGTCCAGCTACCGGAACTTCAGGCAGCTCTACGATCGCGCCTGGCGTCCTACAAATGCCCCAAACAGTGGCTCTGCCTGACGACCCTGCCCCGTAACGCCCAGGGTAAGCTCAGTAGACAGGTATTAACCCTGATGATTCGTCCTGCCAGTGCAGGATCGGGATAAGTAGGTAATGAAGATAATTAACTCTTAAAGTATGTGATGTCAAATTCAAAAATCCAGCCTGAAGTCTTAAGCTCAAGCTGGATTTATTATTTCAGTAATCTCCGAACTAGCAGGGAGGACGATAGGTAGAACAGGGGTCAGCGACCATACAGGGCCAGGTTGGAGGCAGCGGTGCCACGGGTGATACAGGCGCCGAGGGAGGCAGGGGTGCTGTCGGAGGCTGCGGAGGCAGAGGACGTATGGGTGTGCAAGGGGAAATGGGAGCACAACCGCAACCGTTACCGCCGGTCAGGGACTCAGCAATCGCCGGAGACAAAGTGGTAAGGAGTGTTACTTTCATGATTGACCTCTCATGATGTTCTGAGATCAGTTCCAATAGAACTCGATCTATTTGTGATCATATTCATGCTACTCATCTTCGTCCACGCCCTTTGATGTCTTTTGTGTGAACGCCCGTGCCTACAATTAAAACGGGTTTTTCTGAAAAAAATTTAGAGAAATAGGAGAAGATAACAGGAGGCAATAGCTTTTATAGATTCGACATCAGCCGCGCCTTGCGTAGGAAGAAGCTGAGCACCGTTTCCTCGCGGGTGATGATGTCCGCCTGACCGGGCATCCCCGCCTGCAGGCTGCAGCGCTGGCTCTGGCTGCGCAGCTGGGCGGTGTCCGGGCGGATGGTCACCTCGTAGCTGCTGGGGGCGGTGGGGCTGGCACTGCTGCTGGCGCTGGCTTCCCGAGCGGACGGGAGAGCATCGGAGGAGATCGCCGTCACCTGACCGGCCAGGGTGCCGAAGTCCGGGTAGGGGCAGGAGCCGATGCGCAGCGCCACCCTCTGACCCAGTTTCAGCTTGCTGATGTCCTCGGTCGGCACCTGGGCCTTGATTACCAGACGGGCGTCATCCGGCAGCATCTGGGCGAGGACGGTTCCGGCGGTGACGACCTGCCCGGGATTGCGCAGCTGGAACTGCTGCAGATGGCCACTGACGGGGGCCCGTACGATTGTGTTCCCCAGCTCCACCTGCACCTGCCGCAGATTCTCCCGGTCCTCCTGCAGGCGACGCTGCAGGTCGGCCTGGGTCTGCAGCAACTGCTGCTGTTCCTGGCGCAGGCGAGCCATGCTGGCCAGACCGCTGGACTGCTCCTGCAGACGCCGCTGCTCGGTGCGCACCACCTCACCCCGGTCCGGGTTGAGGCTGGTGTCGGCCTTGAGGCGGCGGGCGATCGCCACCTTCAGACCCGCTTCCTTCTCCCGCAGCTGCAACTGGGAGATGGCGCCCGTGTTCTGCAGCTGACGGTAGCGGTTCAATTCTTCCCGGGCCAGATCCACTGCCGCTGCGGCCTCCTGGGATTCGGCCAGGGCAATCTGGCGGCGATCGCGGTAGCTGCGCTGGCTGACGGCCACCTCCGCCGAGGTCGCGGCCACCACCCGGTCAAGGGCAGTCTGCTCCAGCTGGATCTGGCGCTCCTTATCCGCCAACTGCTCCTGGACCTGACGCTGCTGCAGTTCCGACTGGGCGATGCTGCTGCGCAACTGCCGCTCCCGGGTCTGCAGGCGGGAGTCATCCAGCCGCGCCAGCACCTGACCCCGGCGCACCCACTGGTTGTCCCGGGCCAGAATCTGCAGCACCTTGCCTTCGCTGGCGGCCTGTACCTGGCGCAGCTCCCCCTCGGGGCGGACGACGGCGCTGGCCTTGACCACCACCCGGTACTGAAGAACAGCACCGAGAATCAGGGCCAGGCCGAAGCCACCCAGCAGCACCCAGCCGCCGACCCGGCTCCAGCGGCCGATAGCGGGCAGAAAGTCCTCGGCCTGGACCTCGGGCAGGGACTGGGGAATCAGAGCCCCCGGCAGATCCGGGATGGCGGGAAGATTTTCCTGGGTCATGGCGGTTCAGGGGCGAAGGTATTCCTGGTGCTGACCGGGCAGAGCCAGCAGTTCCTTGGGATGGCCCTGGAAGCGGACGGTGCCGCGCTCCAGATAGACGACGTAGTCGGCCCGCAGCACCACCCGGGGGCGGTGGCTGATCAGAATGGTGGTGCTGCCGCGTCGGTGGGCCAGCAGCTGTTCCAGCACCTCGCCCTCCAGCACGGGGTCGAGGGCGCTGGTGGACTCGTCGAGGATCAGCACCTCCGGGTTGGCCAGCAGGGCACGGGCGATCGCCAGCCGCTGCTTCTGCCCCCCGGAGAGGTTGGCACCGAATTCCCCCAGTACGGTGTGGTACTGGTCCGGCAGCTCACTGATGAAGCCATCCGCCAGGGCGATGCGGCAGGCTTCGACGATCGCCTCGAAGTTGGCCTCGGGGTAGGCGAAGCGGAAGTTATCGAGGATCGAGCGGCTCCAGAAGTGAGCTTCCTGGGGGATCAGCACCACCTGCTGACGCAGGCATTCCAGGTCGATATCCCGCAGGTTGTAGGGTCCGAAGCGGATGTTGCCGCTCTGGGGCGGGTAGAGCCCGGCCAGCAGCTTCACCAGGGTGCTCTTGCCGCAGCCGGACTGACCGACGATGGCGCTCACCTGACCACCGGGGATGACGAGATTGAAGTCCTTGAGCAGGTCGACCCGGCCGACGTGGTGGAAGCTGACATCGCTGCAGGTGATTATGCTGCCCTGGGGCAGGGTGACGCTGGGCTTGCGGGCCTGGGCGTCGGTTTCCGGAGTGGCATCCATCACTTCGCCGAGGCGCTGCACCACCACCCGGGCCGTGAGCAGCTCGTCCACGAGGCCGACCATCATTCCCAGGAAGGCGAGGCAGTTGTTGCTCATGCCGCTGAAGGCAATCAGCTGACCGATGCTGATCTGTCGCTGGATGACGATGGTGCTGCCGATCCAGAGGATCAGAATGGTGACCAGCCCGGTCAGGAAGGTATTGGTGGCACTTTCGAGAATGTTCAGCCGGAACACGCCCCAGCTGTGGTTGCTGAGGCGGCCGAAGTTACGCTGATATTCCTCCCAGGCCTGGGGGGTGGCCTGACTGGTCTTGAGCACCATCGCCCCCCGGCAGGTTTCCACCAGAAAGCCCTGATTCTCTGAGGATTCGACGATCAGTCGCTTGGTCTTCTCGTTGATGCCGGGAACGAACAGCAGCCCGATGCCGGTGATGATCGCGTAGGCGACAAGCGCGTAGGCCGTCAGCTGGCCGCTGTAGAGCACCATCACCGCCAGGGACAGCAGGGCGATGAAGCACTGACTGGGCACCCCTAGCACCAGCTTGATCACCAGATTGTTGATCCGCTGTACGTCACCAATGCGGCTGGCGACCTCGCCGGTGCGGCGGGCATCGAAGTAGCTCAGGGGTAGCCGCAGCAGTCTGTAGCCGTAGTCGAGCACCAGCCCCAGCTGCAGTCGCTGGCTGAAGTGACCGACGAGATGGTCCTGCACCAGCCGTACCAGACCGCTGAAGCCGTTGAGGGCGATCACACCAATCGCGACCGTGCCCAGCAGCTGCATATCACCCCGTACAAGTACATCGTCGGTGAGCAGCTGCATCATCAGCGGCGTGGCCAGGGAGAGCAGACCAATGACGATGTTCAGGGCGATCGCCTGTAGCAGCAGGGGCTTATAGGGCTCCACCCGCCTCAGAAACCGCTGCAGTCCCGGAATCTCGTCCGACTCAATCTGGTGAAACTTGTCCGGATTCACCTCCAGCAGCAGCATGACACCGTTCTGCCAACCTTGGAGTAGCTCAGCACGACCCAGCTTGTGCAAGCCACTGGCGGGATCTGCGACCAGGTAACGCTCCTGATCGGCACGACCGTAAAGGACTACCCAGTGAATCCCTTTCCAATGAATAATTGCGGGCAGGGGTGCCTGTTCAAGGTGCTCCAAGAAGGCTGAGCTGGTTCGAACAGCGCGAGCATGAAATCCTAGGACTTCTGCCCCTCGGCATAAACCGAGCAGACTGGTGCCCGTCCGGCCTGTACCCACGGCCTCCCGAACTGCTCCAAGGCGAAGTCGTCGCCCGTAGTATCGGGCGACGGTCGCCAGACATGCAGCTCCACAGTCTTCCTCACTGTGCTGACTCACGCAGGGAAGAGTATGGGATTCATGCAGCAGGAAGTTAAGCCCCAGTTGCAAAGCCACAGCGGTTACTCATTCTCGAGTCAGTCGTACCACACATTTTATTCTCAGAATTGCTGAAAAGCATTTTTATAAAGGATTTTTGGGGGCTTACCTTCGCACTTAAAATTACTTTTGGAAATTATTGGCTAGAATTCTTTTTCTCCAGTGATTTGCTAAACTTTTCTCGTGATCTTAGTGAAATCTACCTGACTTGCTTGATAAATTTCTTAAAATCTTTTGTCGGCTACATTGATATTCTTGGGGGTGCAAGACTTTGTGTGAGGCGCTTATGTCCAAAGAGCTTCTGCTGCAGGAGATATCAATAGAGATCAGCTCTCGCTTGACAGGGGGTAATAGATCCTTGAGTTCAATAAATCAAGTTAACGTCCTGAGCCTAAGTCCTGTCTTTGTAACCCAGAAAAGTAGTCAAAATTTCTTTTTGCTAAATGCCTTGAACTTTTCAAATCTTTTTGTGAGTTTTTAGGTTCTTGAGCTATGGTTGATCTCGGTGACGTCATTTTAGATGATGTGAATTCAGTCGCTGCAAAGATTCGCAAGATAAACTGTCAAAATTATTGTTGATCAGAGGCTTGAAGCACTAAAGGGCTTCAAGCGTAGCCTTGACTGACCGCAATCTCTCGGAGATTGCGGTTTTTTATTGGTATCTTTTTGCTCTTGAGGGTTCGGTGCACTGAATAGCCAATGGGCTGCTGATGAATCCTGAAGATTATAACTTAAGTATTTGCATTTAGCCGACGAAAACAAGAAATTTAATGCCAGTTAATCATGCCAAAGACGATCTCTGGAATTTTCTCTTTTGGTCTCTCGCCATGATTAAAGTGTCTTCAAGATAAGAAGGTTTTCTTGGTGGAATGCCATGTATTCTGAGTGCATGGGTTCATTGAATTTTCTTTTGAAGTCTTGGACCTTATCCCATTTTTTAGGTAACTAAAAATGACTCAAGATAGCCTGTTTGTTGAAATCGAGGTCAACGCTGCTGAACTGGTGGTCGGTGGTGCGTCCTTCTTCTCGACCGCTGCTGCTGCTGCGACCAGCCAGTTTGTGCTTCCCTCTGGGGGTGTGTCTTACTATCCGGGTGGCCAGCCTGCTCTTGCTACCTTTAGCCTGGGTAGCTCTAAGCTGGAGTCTGTTTTCGGTGGCCTGACTATCGGGATTGCCTAGTGTAGGTTGAATCTGATCTGATCAGAGATCTCTAATTGCATAGCTGTCGATCTCTCTGGATCGGCAGCTATGCTTGTATTTCTACGGGTTAAATTCTTTTTGGTTGGGCTCATGTCAGCTGGGTTGCGATTAGGCTCTCTACCACTATTCGAGATCCGTTTGCTGAAAGCGCTGGCCTTCTTTCGCTTCAGTCGCAGCATCGAGACCCAGGCGCGGCACTGCCTGGCCATGTACCTGCGGCAGTCCGAGCCGCGGATCATGGCAGAGGTGAGCTTTTATGCCGAACGGCTGGGGATGACGGCCTCGCAGTTGCTGGACCTGATTGACCAGGAGCCGGATGAGGCCCAGCGGTTGCTGGCGACGCTGATGCCCGATGATCTTGGCGAGGACCCGCGCTTCCTCTAATGGGCCGTGTCGGTCTGCCGCAGTAGCGGTGAGAGTTCCTTCTGCAGCAGGCCAACCTTGACCAGTTCCGCGTAGGTATCGGATTCCACCGCTAGCAGTTCCGCCTGCAGGGTCTGGAGTCCGTAGGCCTGCAGTTGGGGGTGATTGCTGGTCAGCTGTCGCAGATCCGATTCCACCGCTGCCAGTTTCTGCTCCACCTGCTCCCGCTGCGATCGCAGAAACTCCGCCTGGTCACTCTGGCGCTGCTCCAGGGTCTCCAGGCGCTGCAGCACTCGCTTCAGGGCGGTCTGGCGGGCGATCGCCTCATCGTACTGCTGCTTCAGCTTCTGGTCTCCCAGCAGGCCCAGGCAGCGCAGCAGCGGCTTCATGGTGATGCCCTGCACCAGCAGGGTGAACAGCACCGCCCCCAGGACAGTGGCCGTGATTAGGTTCCGCTGGGCCAGCACCGTCGGGATACTCAGGGCCAGGGCGATGGATACCGAGCCGCGGATGCCGCCCCACCAGAGCACCGTCAGCACCCGCCAGTTTAGGTTGGAGCCCGCCAGCCGATTGCTCAGGAAGCCCAGCCCGAAGGTGGCGACGGCGCGGGCCACCAGCATGGCGGCAATGGCGACGGCGATCGCCCAGCGGTTCTCCCAGAGGTTGGCGAAGGAGACCTGATCGCCAATCAGCAGGAAGACCACCGAATTGACAAAGAAGGCCAGGAACTCCCAGAACTCGGTGACGATCACCCGGGTGCGAGGGTTCATGCCGATGCGGCTGCCGAAGTTGCCCAGAATCAGGCCCACCGGCACCACCGCGATCACGCCGCTGCCCCCCAGCTGTTCACTGAGCAGATAGCTGCCGTAGGCCGCCACCATGGTCAGGGACTGTTCCAGCAGCGGCTGGTCCAGCCGCTGGGTGAGGAAGGAGACCCCGAAGCCGATCAGGCAGCCAACGGCCACCCCGATACCGGTGTAACTGAGGAAATCCGCCAGGGAGCCCTGCAGATCGAAGGCCTGCAGTTCTAGGGGCAGGCTGAGCAGCAGCCCCAGGGTGACGACGGATACCCCGTCGTTGAACAGACTCTCACCCTCCATCAGGGTCTTGGTGCGTTCGTCCACCCCCAGTTCCCGGAACATGGCAATCACCGAGACCGGGTCGGTGGTAGCGAGGCTGGATCCGATCAGCAGGGCCACCACCAGCGGCACCCCGGCGAACTCATTCAGGCCGAGCGCAATGCCGACGATGGAGATCATCACCCCAACCACCGCGTAGAGGGCGATCGGTACCCAGTCCTTGCGGAAGCTGCTCCAGCGCACGTTCCAGGCAGCTTCGAACAGCAGGGGAGGCAGAAAGATCGAGAGCGTCAGCTCTGGCGACAGGGTGAACAGTCGCACATTGAAGAAGGCCAGTCCCAACCCGGCGATCACCAGCAGCAGGGTGTAGGGCAGTTGCCGGAACCAGCTGAACACCTGCGGCAGGGTCGCGACACTCAGGGCGACGGTGAGGGCGAGCAGAAAGCGCTCAAGGCCATACTCGATGGCAGCTTCACCGGCGATTGTCTCCAGGGCCATGGGGTTCCGGATGGGGCGTATCTAGGGCAGTGTAGCTGCTGCTACTGTCGCCGCGCCGACTGGCACGCCGCAGGTTCCCCAACCCCGGGAGATGGGGGTAGTCTGTCCCTCAGTCGTGGCACGGAACCTGAATCGATGGGCATGGGGCGACTGACCCTGCTGACCTTGCTGGGAACCGGTCTGAGCCTGCCGGTGCTGGCCCAGGAGACCGTGGTACCGGAACCGGTCTCGGCGGCGGTGACCAACTACACCCTCGACCGCCTGGCCCAGCAGCCACCGTCTCAGGTCTGCCAGGGCAATGCCGACTGGACCTACGCCCGCCAGCACAGTGAAGTGTTCCGGTTGCCGGGGAGCGATCGCCAGTTCGTGATCTTGCGCTGTTTCCTGGCGTCCTACCAGACGGCGGTGCAACTGTTTGAGCTCGATCAGACCCAGATCCGTCCCTGGAAGCTGATGACCTACTGGGAGCCCGGCGTGATCACCGGTTCAGCCCAGCCCAGTTTCCGGGAGACGGATCAGTTTGGGGCTCTGGTTACCTACCGTCCGGATCAGAATCAGCTCACGGTCTGGTCCCGCTGCCGCGGCCTTGGAGATTGCGGTACCTACGCCACCTATCGCTTCCAGGACGGTCAGTTCCGCCTGACCCTGCTGCGGGCTCGCTTCCTGGCGGATGAATCGGTGCGGGAGGCGGCCCGGTTCGCCGACTGGCAGACCTGGCCCAAGATCTATCCTTCGGACAGATCGCAAACCCCCTGACGCTCGCACCAGCTCAGCAGTGCCGGGCTGAGGGGCGATCGCTGCCTGGTGGTCGGATCGATGCTGCAGTGCACCGTCAGGATAGCGGCGCAGAGCTGACCCTCCCGTTCCACCCGGTAGCAGATCTCGAAGCTGCTCTCACTGCGCGGGTGGGGCTGGAGGTGGATGTGCAGGCGATCGCCCACCCGCAGCGGGGCCCGGTAGTCCGCTTCCGCATGGACGATGGGGACCGCTATGCTGCGGCCACCGAAGAATTCCGGCAGGGGGACCCCCGCCGCCTGAAGTGCCTCCTCGTAGGCGGCATGACACCAGTCGAACAAACGGGCGAAATAAGCCACCCCGGCAGCATCCGTGTCCGCGAACCGGACGGTGTGGGTGTAGGGGGTCATACGTCGACCTCCAGCAGCCTTTCGTGCAACTGCCGCAGACTGCAGCAGTAGTCCCCGAGGCGGTCGTAGATGGCGACGGCTGCCTCCGTGCTGTAGGTATGGGACATGCGGTTGCGTCCCTCCATCATCTCCAGCCAGAGCGACTGATCCTCCAGCCAGCCGAGGGCGAAGGCCTGTTTCAGGCAGGACCGGGGCGAATAGCACTCCTCCAGCCCCTGTGCAGTTACCAGTTCCTTGACCGCCTTCCAGGCCAGCTCGAAACAGAACTCGAAATACTGGATGCAGCCTGCCTTCTGCAGATCTGCCAGCCAGGACTCTCCGGGCAGGGGTATCGCCAGGGCCTGTTCCAGCTGGGCGATCGTCCGGTCAAGCTTCGCCAGTCGCCAGTTGCGTTCCATCCCAGATCACCTGATGGTTGTGCAGCGCCTGCTGGCGGAACTCCGGATCGGTCCGCTGCAGATCCACCCAGTCCAGCCGCAGTAGCGTTGGCAACTGCTCCAGACGGTCTGCCAGAGCGTAGAAATCGGCCAGGGGCATTGGCTGCCCACCATCCACGCCCAGATCGTAGTCCGAGCGGGGTTGGGCCTGACCCCGAGCCCGGGAGCCGAACAGCAGTACACGAAAACCTTGCAGGCGGAGCGATTCCGCCTGCAGGGCTGAGCGGATCAGGTCCATCACCGGATCCGCGGCTGACGGGGTCGGCTCCATCCGGGGCCTAGCGGTCCACGGAGCCCATGATCACGTCGATGCTGCCGAGGATAGCCATGATGTCGGCCAGCTTCACGCCCTTGAGCAGGCTGGGCAGAATCTGCAGGTTGTTGAAGTCGGCGGCGCGGATCTTGAAGCGCCAGGGGCAGACGTCGTCGTTGCCCTGGATGAAGACGCCCAGCTCGCCCTTGCCGCTCTCCAGGCGGACGTAGTGCTCGCCCTTGGGGATCTTGAAGGTGGGGGCGACCTTCTTGCCGATGTACTGGTAGTCGAAGCCGTACCATTCCGACTTCTTGCCCTCGGCCATACGCCGGGCTTCCAGATTCTCGAACGGGCCGCCGGGAATGTTGGCACAGGCCTGACGGATGATCTTCAGGGACTCGCGCATCTCCTGAATCCGCACTCGGTAGCGAGCGAAGCAGTCACCCTCGGTGGCCCAGGCCACATCCCAGTCGAAGTCGTCGTAGCACTCGTAGTGGTCGACCTTGCG